>NZ_JAFNNH010000001.1:0-295785 GCF_026536845.1 Gilliamella sp. B3023 | reverse complement strand
TGAGTCCGTAGACTTTTAATTTTTCGTCTCGCAAGTGCCCACACAGATTGTCTGTTTCTTCTTTTTAAAGAGCTGACAGCTTTAAATTTAACTAAACATTTTGTTGTTTTAGTTTGCTGTCTCAAGGGTTGCGTATGTTACTCACTTCACATGTTTACGTCAACCCCTATTTTGCAAAATTTGCTTTTTTTGGATTAAGTGATTGCTTTTTACACAAAGCAACGTCTTATAGGGTTATTTTTAACTGTTTTACGATAGCATCGGCTTTATTTATTGCTTCTTCCACTGTTACAGCACTAGCAAGTGCAACCCCCATTCTACGGCAACCTTCAACTTGTGGTTTGCCAAATAAACGTAAATCAGTATTTGGTTGACTTAATGCGTTATCTATATTTGTGAACGATACCTGTTTTGATTCACCTTCAACCATTATGACCACAGATGCACTAGCATGATATTGTTCAATAAGTGGAATAGGCAAGCCTAATATGGCTCTGGCATGTAAGGCAAACTCAGATAGATTCTGGGAAATTAAAGTTACCATTCCGGTATCATGAGGACGAGGCGATACTTCACTAAACCAAACTTTATCGCCTTTAACAAACAGTTCAACACCAAATAAACCGTGCCCGCCTAATGCTTCAGTTATTTTAGTTGCAATATCTTTTGCTTGCTCTAAAGCGTTACAAGACATTTGTTGAGGTTGCCAAGATTCCCGATAATCGCCTTTTTCCTGACGATGCCCAATCGGTTCACAATAAGAAACACCATTGATATGCCTAACTGTTAATAAGGTAATTTCGTAATCAAAGTCGATAAAACCTTCTATAATAACTTTACCGCCACCAGCTCGACCACCTTCTTGTGCATATTTCCAGGCTAATTGAAGATCAGCTTCACTGCGTAATAATGTTTGCCCTTTACCGGAAGAGCTCATCACTGGTTTAACTAAGCAGGGATAACCAATCTCTTTTACAGCATCTTTAAATTCTATTTCGGTTGAAGCAAACCGATAAGGTGAAGTTGGTAGATTTAGTTGTTCAGCAGCAAGGCGACGAATCCCTTCTCTATTCATGGTTAACGCTACTGCTTTTGCAGTAGGAATAACCGTAAATCCCTCTTGCTCTAACTCAACTAAAGTTTGCGTTGCAATGGCTTCAATTTCAGGAACAATAAAATCCGGTTTTTCCTGTTCAATAATTTTTCTCAGTTCATTACCATCTAGCATATTAATAATATGATAACGATGAGCAACTTGCATTGCTGGTGCATTAGCATAGCGATCAACAGCAATAACTTCACAACCAAACCTTTGTAGCTCTATCACAACTTCTTTAGCCAATTCACCTGCGCCACACAGCATAACTTTGGTTGAAGTGGGTGATAACGGCGTCCCTAATTTAGCCATAATGTCCTCATACTCAGTTAACTATTTTTAATATCCTAAAAATAAAAAATCGGGAAAACGCACCCGATTTTTTATTTACAATTACGCTTGATAAGGATCACGTAGAATCATGGTTTCACTACGATCCGGACCTGTTGATATAATATCAATTGGTGTTTCGGTTAATTCTTCAATTCGTTTGATATAGGATTTGGCTGCTTGTGGTAAAGCATCATAACTTTTAATACCAAACGTTGACTCGCTCCAACCAGGCATAGACTCATATACAGGTTTTACTAAACTCCAATCTTCAGCAGCAGCTGGTGCATTTTTGATGACATCACCATTTGGTAATTGATAACCAACACAGATTTTAACTTCTTTAAGACCATCTAAAACATCAAGTTTAGTTAAACAGAAACCAGAAACTGAATTTAGTTGTACGGCTTTTCGTACAGCAACCGCATCAAGCCAACCAGTACGACGACGACGACCAGTTGTTGCACCAAATTCATTACCTTGTTTGCAAAGATATTCACCCACATCATCAAATAATTCAGTTGGGAAAGGGCCTGCACCGACACGAGTAGAGTAAGCTTTAACAATACCTAAAACATAACCAACATAACGAGGACCAAAGCCTGATCCTGTTGCTACACCGCCAGCAGTAGTATTTGAAGAGGTAACAAAAGGATAAGTACCATGATCAATATCAAGTAAAGTACCTTGCGCCCCTTCAAACATGATTCTTTCGCCTTTTTTCCGAGCATCTTCTAATAGCGTCGGAATATCTGCAATCATAGCCACTAAAATATCTGCAATCGCTAATGTGTCATCAAGGACTTTTTGATAATCAACCGCTTCAACTTTATAGTAATTTACTAATTGAAAGTTGTGGTATTCCATAACTTCTTTCAATTTTTCAGCAAATGTTTGGCGATCACGTAAATCACCTACACGCAATCCACGACGAGCGACTTTATCTTCATATGCAGGACCAATACCTCGACCTGTAGTGCCTATCGCTTTATTACCACGTGCTTTTTCTCGAGCTTGGTCTAATGCTATATGATAAGGTAATATTAAAGGGCATGATTCTGAAATTAGAAGTCTCTCTTTAACAGGGATACCATTTTCCTCAAGCTCTTTCATCTCTTTCATAAGAGCATCAGGACAAAGCACAACGCCATTTGCGATGATGCTAATGACATCATTACGTAAAATACCTGATGGAATTAAATGTAATACTGTTTTTTCACCATTAATAACTAAGGTATGGCCAGCATTATGTCCGCCTTGATAACGTACCACATATTTTGCTTTTTCTGTGAGTAAATCAACAACTTTTCCTTTGCCTTCATCACCCCATTGTGTACCTAGCACAACAACATTATTACTCATAGTTTATTTACTCATTGTATTATTTGTTAGACTTTAGTTTCATATATTGGAAAAATTCACTATCAGGACTAATGACCATAACATCATTACCTGTAAAACTTTGTTCATAAGCTTTCAAACTACGAATAAAACTAAAAAATTCAATATCTTTACCAAAAGCTTCTGCATAAAGTTTAGCTGCATTTGCATCACCTTCACCACGAATAGATCGAGCTTGGCGCTCAGCTTCCGATATTATTTTAGTTTTTTCAAATGTAGCTTTCGCTCTTATTTCTTCAGCTTTTTTAACACCTTCATATCGTTTTTCACGGGCAATAATATCACGTTCAGCTCGCATGTTAGCATAAATTGATCCTGACACTTCAGCAGGGAAATTGATTTGTTTGATTCGAACATCGATCACAACTACCCCAAAGGACCTCAAACTGGCTTTACTATTTTCAGGATCTTTTTTCGCATCATTGACCAATTTATCGATTGGTAAATTTTCTTCAACATCTTGCGGTGAACCATTTAATGCATCTTTAACACTTGCCATTAATGAATTTCTTGATTTGGTATCAGCATTAGTATCATTAATGATATCTCGGTTACTTAATTTTCCTATTTCAGAACGCAAACGACCATTTAAACGAGCCAAGATTAAGTCATTAACATCATTACCACCAGCAATAGTTTCATAATAACGATTAAAATCTACAATTTTCCATTGCACAAAATAATCGACTATTAACTCTTTCTTATGAACGTTAAAAAAGCGCTTTTCGTTATTATTATTTGAGCTATTAGTGGTTTGTATTTTAGCGTCGATTATTTTAATGCTATCAACAAGAGGCATTTTAAAATGGAGACCCGGTTGAGATAACCCAATAATCTTATTAAAACGTAAAACCACACCACGCGTGCCTTCTTCAATCACATAAACACTTGAATAAAGCCCAACAATTAAAATTAAAACTATAGGAATCAATAATTTTCGCATTTTTCTCTCCTTATCGACCCATAGCTCGGTTACTTCGATTAATAGAACTATTATTTTGAGTTGCAGTGTTATGAGTGTTATCAGTTGTAGCGTTTTGTGCTTCATTGTTATTTTGAGAAGTACTATCAACTGTTTCTGAAGCTGCTGGCGGGTTGTTATTGCCATCACTACTTAAATTTGATAAGTTTGCTGATTCAGGTTCAATTTTATTTTTCATTAATTTTTCTAACGGCAATACCAATAAGTTACCACTCTTATCATTAACAATCACTTTTTGGGTTTTAGTTAATACTTTTTCCATTGTTTCAATATATAAACGATCTTTAGTAATTTCAGGCGCTGCTTTATATTGTGGTAATAATTTTTCAAACCGTGCAACATCACCAGCTGCTTCTAATTCAACTTGTACTTTATAAGCATTTGCATCTTCTAAAATAGTGGCAGAACGACCTTCCGCTTGCTGAATTAACTGCACTTTATATGCTTCAGCTTTTTTTATTTCCCGCTCACTATCATTTTGAGCTCGAATAGCATCAGCATAAGCATCTTGCACTTCGACAGGAGGACGCGCTACTTGGAAGTTAAGATCGACAATAGTAATACCCATATCATAATGAGAAATAACATTGATGAGTTCTTCTTTTGTACTGTTCTCTAGAACTGAGCGTCCATCTGAAATAATTGCATCAATATTAGAGCTCCCAATAGATGTTCTAAGCGCACTATCTGCTGCTTGACGTAAGCTATCTTCAACATTAGTTACATTAAATAAATATTTGATAGGATCACTAATTCGATATTGAACATTCATTTCAACAAAGACTAGATTTTCACCGTTATAACTAGTCGTTATAATATCACCCTGAACATTAAAGTTATAAGTTCCTTGGGTATCTACTTTATAAACTGTATCAATAAATGCTGGATTCCAATTTAAACCAGGTTGGATAATTTCAGGTTGAACTTGTCCAAAACGAGTTATTACACCTCGTTGGTTTTGGTTGATGGTATAAAAACCACTTACCCCCCAAATCAAAGCAAGCACTAAAATCATCGACATAATAATTTTAGAAGAATTCAAGTTAATATCTGAGGAACCTCGATTATTACTTGATCCACCTTTTTTTAAGAGATCTTTAATTTGATCAAATATTCCTCCCGACGAAGAATTGGAAGGTTTTTTGTTATTTCCCCATGGGTCGTTATCTTGTCCGTTATTGCCGGGCTGATTCCACGCCATATTTTATATGCTCCATTTAACAATTAGTTGTTATTTTGCGTATTGATTAAGTATAACAGATCTGGCTCTTGTTTACAGAGGCGATTCCATTCAATTAAAGGTATTCTTATATTTAGGTGAAAACTCCCATCATCTTCAATGACTTCATTCTCCACTGCATTTAATTTATATAGCCGACTTCTAAGTTTAGCTAAATAAGGAGGTAAGTTTAATTGGCAAACTTGAATTTGCCCAGAGAGCCTCTCTTTTAATGCGGTAAATAAAAGATCTAATCCTAAACTATTTTGAGCTGAAATCCAAACGCGAATTGGTACACCATTTTCGTCCCGATCAATACTCGGTTCCTTACCTTCTATTAAATCAATTTTATTCATCACTAACAAAGTAGGAATATCATGTGCATCAATTTCCAGTAATACCTCATCAACGGCATGAATATTATCTAATATATTAGGATCAGCTGCATCAACAACATGTAATAATAGTGATGCTTCCTGTGTTTCTAATAAAGTTGCTTTAAAAGCAGCAATAAGATCATGTGGTAAATGACGTATAAATCCGACTGTATCAGCTAAAACAACCTCTCCAACATCCTCAACATTAATGCGTCTTAAAGTCGGATCTAGCGTTGCAAACAATTGATCGGCAGCATAAACTTCAGCATTAGTTAATGCATTAAAGAGAGTCGATTTACCAGCATTTGTATAACCAACTAATGATACCGTTGATAAATCTGCTTTACTTCTAGATTGACGATTTTGATTGCGCTGTTTTTCAACTTTAGCAAGTCTTGATAAAATTAATTGAATACGATGGCGAATTAATCTTCTATCAGTTTCTAACTGAGTTTCACCTGGTCCACGAAGGCCAATTCCACCTTTTTGGCGTTCTAAATGAGTCCAACCACGAACTAATCGAGTAGATAAATATTGTAATTGTGCTAATTCAACTTGTAATTTACCTTCATGTGTTCTAGCGCGCTGAGCAAAAATATCGAGAATTAATCCAGTTCTATCTACTACGCGACATTCACATAATTGCTCAAGATTGCGTTCTTGGGTCGGTGTTAAAGTATGATTAACTAAAATGACTGAAGCATTTAGTTCTTTTACTTTATCGGCGATTTCTAATGCTTTTCCTTCACCAATAAAATATTTAGCTTGTGGGGACTTTTTTGAGGTTGTCACAATATCGAGAATTTCAATTTGAGCAGAAGAAACAAGCACTTCAAACTCTTTTAAATCCTCGATATCGCTTTCTTGAGGGAAGAATACATGGACTAATAAGGCAGATTCACCACCTTTATATCGCTCAAACAATCACATTCTCCACCCAACTAATTAGCTTTCGCTGTCCTCTTCAGGTTGTGATATCAATCCAGAAATTGGTCGTGATGGTACCACAGTTGAGATAGCGTGCTTATATACCATTTGGCTAACAGTGTTTTTTAATAAAATAACAAACTGATCAAATGATTCAATTTGTCCTTGTAATTTAATACCGTTAACTAAATAAATAGATACAGGAATATGCTCGCGACGAAGCAAATTTAAATAAGGATCTTGTAATGACTGCCCTTTTGACATGAGTTTATCCTTTAAGATGAAATAAAAATATAAAGATAAAATAAGTTTACAATCAACATAATAATTTAATTGATCGCAATATAAAATACTTATGTAGTATTTACCAAAATAACATAAAAAACTCAGCTCTTAAACTAATCAACAGTAATTTATGCACAAATAACTAAAAATTTAATAAATTAACGAAATTTATACAAACAAGTAACCTTAATCGTTAAGAAAAGTAGAAATTTTTTTAAGAAATGAAAAAATTTAGCGTATTATAATAACCAATAGAAAAAATACCAAAAACTATTACTACTATTTGTAACTTAAAAAATCTGATTAAGAACTGAATCTATATTATCATTATTTAACCATGTTATCGATTGTTTCCAACCTCTAAGCCATGTAATTTGCCTTTTTGCTAATTGGCGAGTAGCACAAATTCCTTTAAAAACCATTTCATCATAACTGGTATCGCCATTTAAATATTCCCACATTTGACGATACCCTACGCAACGTATAGAAGGTAGATTTAAATGAAGATCGGGGCGCTGCATAAGTTTTTTTACTTCATCTTCAAAGCCTTGATCTAGCATTTGTAAAAAGCGTTGTTCAATTCGTTGATGTAATTCTGCTCTATCTTCCGGCATGATAGCTAATTGCATAATATCATAAGGTAATGCATCACCACTTTCTTTAGTTAATTCAGTTAAACTTTTACCAGTAATAAGATAAACCTCTAATGCTCGATTAAGGCGTTGTGGATCATTGGGATGGATTCGCTGAGCTGATACAGGATCAACTTTTTTTAACTCCTCATGAATCGCTTGCCAACCTAATCGATTTGCTTTTTCCTCAATTTGA
This sequence comes from Gilliamella sp. B3023, assembly GCF_026536845.1. Lineage (NCBI taxonomy): Bacteria > Pseudomonadati > Pseudomonadota > Gammaproteobacteria > Orbales > Orbaceae > Gilliamella > Gilliamella sp. B3023. The sequence goes on along the minus strand of NZ_JAFNNH010000001.1, from coordinate 288,340 downwards.
TCGCGAATATCACTATTTGCCGCTGGAAGAGGAGAAAGTCCTTCGATTAACGCCTTAAAATACAACATTGTTCCACCAACTAATAATGGCGTTCGGCCATTACTTAATGATTTTTCAATTTCTACAATCGCATCATGCCTAAAGTTAGCAGCAGAATAACTTTCTGCAGGGTCACAAATATCAATAAGTTTATGTGGATATTTAAGTTGTTCTTCTTTAGTTGGTTTTGCACTGCCAATATCCATACCTCGATAAATAAGTGCGGAATCAACACTAATAATATCTATAGGATACTTGTCGTAAAGCGCCATGGCATAAGCAGTTTTACCCGATGCGGTTGGCCCCATTAACGAAATAATTTTTGGTTTATTCATGATAAAATTGATTGTGAAAAAGATTGAAGATCAATCGGATATAAAAAGCTATCTTGTTGTAATAAATTAATATCTATCTGTTCTAATTGTACTAATAACTCGATAGCTTTAGTTACATTCCAATTTTCAACAGAATCATCTCCACAATTTTCAACTAACCAAGCTATAATTTGCGTTGGATCAAGCACATCCTTACCGGATGATAAAAGAAACGAAATTAAAGTTGGTAATAATTTTTGCCAATTTGTAGTTCTTAACATTTTTGGCACATTATGCAAATGCAATTTTGCTTTATCAATATAAAAATCAAAGCCTAAAAACTTCAATTGTTCTTGATAATCATTTAATACTTTTTGTTCTTTCTTATTAATTAAAATTGTCAATGGAATGAGTAATCTTTCTGACTCGTTAGATAATAATTTAACTGAATTTACTTTCTGTTGAGCAACCGACAACTTCATTAACATGAACTTTTGTTGATTATCTTCTGATTTTTCAATTAAGGCTATATCTGGTTGAATAACCGTTAATACTTTACCAAATTGTACTAGTGAAGATCTATCAATTTGCTGATGTAGTGATTGCAAAGGTACATTTCGTTTAGGAAACAATCCCTCAATAACCGCTTGTTGTGGTGCAGTTATAGAACTATCATCATCCGATAATTCAAAAGATTTTAAGAGCGTTTTTTCTATTGCTCCTTTTAACTTAGTATCAACCAATTGCCCATATAGTCTATTTTCTTTAACATGATTAATAGCTTTTTTAGGTAATGCGCTAGTTGGTGAATAAGTTTTATTCTCAGTTTTATTATTAAAAATATTCTCACCAGCTGCTTGTCGATTCGGCATCATTAGCACATTTTCGTCATTGGCAAGTTGTTGGTTTGACTCAAGCGCCATGACAATAGCTTGATAAACAAAGTCATGCACCAATCTTGCTTCATGAAAACGCACTTCATGCTTAGCTGGGTGAACATTCACATCAATTTGTTTAGGGTCGATCTGTAAAAAAATGACATAACTCTGTTGTTCATTAGTCCGGCTACTATAAGCTTGACGCAAAGCATGATTAATTAATTTATCTTTTATTACCCGCCCATTAACATAAAAATATTGCAACTCACTCACTTCACTGCTACTTACCCATCCTTGGATGAATAAATCATTATGTTGCCAATCTAATTTTATCGCTTTTTGAACAAATGTACGTCCACAAACTAATTCAACACGTTTTTCAAGAAGTGATTCTCGATACTGTTTGACGAGTTTCCCATTGTGCTGCAAATTAAAAGTAATATCAGGTCTAGCAAGTGCAATTCGACGAACAAACTCCTCAATATGCATAAATTCTGTTTTATCAGTTTTAAGAAAGCGACGTCTAGCAGGCGTATTGTAAAACAGATCAAGAACTTCAACCGTTGTTCCAACAGGATGTGCAGCCGGTTTAATTGTTGGTTTCATTTCACGACCTTCAGCATAAACTTGCCATGCCTCAGACTGATCGGCTGTGCGTGAAGTTAAGGTTAACCGAGCAACAGAACTGATACTTGCCAGCGCTTCACCACGAAACCCCAAACTCATTATGGTATCTAAATCATCCAACGTATTAATTTTGCTGGTTGCATGGCGAGCTAAAGCTAATGCCAATTCATCTTTAGCAATACCATTACCATTATCACGAATACGAATTAATTTACTGCCACCTTGTTCAACATCAATATCAATTTGAGTACTACCAGCATCAATGCTGTTTTCAACTAACTCTTTGATCACCGATACTGGTCGTTCAACCACTTCACCAGCAGCGATTTGGTTAGCTAATTGAGGAGATAATATATGAATAGCCATTAATGCTGTTTTCCAAATTTAGGGTTCTGTTTGACATAATTTTTTATACCTTGATAAATCAATTTAGCAATTTTATCTTGGTGGGCATTACTTGCTAACAAACTTTCTTCAGTTTCGTTAGTAATAAATCCAACTTCAATTAATATTGAAGGGATATCAGGTGAACGCAATACACCTAAACTTGCATGTTCAGGCCTATTCTTATGCAATTTAATAACACCTTTCATCTCTTTTAAAACCTGAGTTGCTAATTCATAGCCAACCTGCTGTGAATATGAAAACTGTAAATCTAATACTGCTTGGCTTAAATTTTGGTCATGATCATCACTTAATGCGTCACCTGCACCACCTAATAATTGCGATTGTTTTTCATCTTGTTCAAGCCAGCGCCCCAATTCTGTATCCGCTCGCTTAGTAGATAATACCCAAACTGATGCACCAGACGCGCTACGATTAGGTGCGGCATCTGCATGGATAGAAATTAATAAGTTTGCTTTACTTCTACGGGCAATATCAGAACGTTGAGGAACAGAAATAAAATTGTCTGTGCTACGCGTTAATACTCCTTTAAAATTAGGATCTTTATTCAATAAATTAGTTAATTTTTTTGCTATCGAAATGGTGACATTTTTTTCGTATAACTTATTTTTACCAACGGCACCAGAATCCTTACCACCATGACCAGCATCAACAGCAATGATAACTTGTGAAGCATAAACTGAGCCACAAAGCAGTAATAATATAAAAAAAGTGAGTATTTTTTTCATTTTTTTCGCTAATTTTATTGGTTAATAATAGCTTGCCCTTTTTCACTGTTTGCTTGTAAACAAACTGTGCGTTCAAGCGCCAAATAAGCCAAATGAATTTCAATATCAGCAGGAGGTAAAATACCTTCAGCCTGCATAGGCCACTCAATTAAACAAATTGATTTCGATGAAAAATATTCACGAATCCCCATAAACTCTAACTCTTCTGGATCAGCTAATCGATATAAGTCAAAGTGATATACTGAAAACATATCAAATTGATAAGGTTCAACAAGAGTATAAGTCGGACTTTTAACATTTCCGACATGTCCGAGCTGCTGCAAAAAGCCACGGCAAAATGTTGTTTTACCAGCACCAAGATCGCCTATCAGATAGATAACAATTGCACTATCATGATTAGACAAATATTTTAAACACTGCTCAGCCAATTGTTGACCAAACAAAATTGTTTCTTGTTCATTGGCTAAAATAATGGGTTTCATGACGAATTCTTTGCTCAATAAATAGTCCTTATTATATACTAATAAAGATGTACCAAGTAAAATTAACTCTAATTTATATCAAAAAAAGTTGAGGAACGGGGTTTTTGAAGGGTAATTTAAAGGTAAAAGGAACAAATGCTACATACCATCACAACAAATAACCAATCAACAATTGATCCAACGCTAATTTCAGCGCAAGATGCAGTACTTTTCTGGCAAAATGGCGTAATTATAGCTTGTCAAAATAATCCCATATTGAAGGCTATTTTACAAAATACCCAAAATTGTTTTGTGCTTGATAATGATATTAATGCTCGTAGTTTAGCTTCACTAATAGATCCAAGAGTAAAAATAATCAGTATGCAGCAGGTTGTTGATTTAACTGTTAACTATTTCCCACAAATGAATTGGGAGTAATTTGACTAATTATCTTAAACCAGTATTTATCTTAATATCACTGCTACCATCTTCAATTTGCAAATAGGCTTACCTCAGTTTAATATAATTTTTAACAATAGTTGGTAAACATACAAAATTTAATGGCAAACTTATTAAGTCTTTTAGAAATCAATTCATTATTAAAAAAAGGTGAAGTGGTTGCTTATCCAACTGAAGCTGTTTTTGGTTTAGGTTGTGATCCCGATTGTGAATCAGCAGTTTTTAAATTGTTAAAATTAAAACAACGTTCAGTTGAAAAAGGTTTAATTTTAATTGCGAGTCACTATGAACAACTGATCCCTTATATTGATCAATCGGCTTTGACTCAAGTTCAAAAACAGATGGCTATTGATAGTTGGCCCGGTCCTAATACTTGGGTTTTTCCGAAAAATGTTAATACACCAAATTTTTTGAGCGGAAAATATCATTCTATCGCCGTTCGCGTTACTGATCATCCATTAGTATGTAAACTTTGTGATTTATTTGGTAAGCCATTAGTTTCGACCAGTGCCAACCTTTCTGGTCATCAATCTTGTAAAACAGCAATAGAAGTTGCAAACCAATTTGGTCAATTTTTTCCAATTTTAGATGGTAAAACCGGTGAGCGTTCACAACCATCAATCATCCGGGATGTCCAAACTGGCACTATCATTCGACAAGGATAATATTATGCAAAATTTATACATTGGCGTAATGTCAGGTACCAGTATGGATGGTGTTGATATTGCATTAGTTGATATTACTGATGGGAATATTACTTCGATTGCTAGTGATTGCTACCCAATGCCAACTGAAATTAAAAGCCAATTATTAACGCTTTGTAATAGTAAGCAAACTACATTACAAGCGCTCGGTGAGCTTGATCACCAACTTGGTATGCTTTACGCAAAAAGCATTGATCAGTTTATAAAGCAAAATCATATTGATAAAAAACAAGTTAAAGCCATTGGTTGCCATGGACAAACTATTTATCATTCTCCTAATAGCCAACATCCCTTTACTATGCAAATTGGTGATGCCAATATCATTGCTGCTAAAACAGGCATTACAACAATTGCTGATTTTCGTCGTAAAGATATGGCTTATGGTGGCCAAGGAGCACCATTAGTTCCGGCTTTTCACAAAGCGATATTCTTAAATCCGTCAATTAACTGTGTTGTTTTAAATATTGGTGGTATTAGCAATATTTCCGTTCTAATACCAGGCCAACCTGTAATTGGTTATGACACTGGGCCAGGCAATGTTTTACTTGATAGTTGGATAAATAAAAATCTAGGAAAAAACTACGATAAAGACGGTTTATGGGCCAAATTAGGAAAGGTAGATCAACGTTTATTAAATGCGTTATGTGATGAAAATTATTTTCAACTACCAGCCCCCAAAAGTACTGGTAGAGAATTATTTAATTTAACTTGGCTTAACCAAAAACTCAGTAACTTCAATCTAAACGCTCAAGATATTCAAGCAACACTCGTTGAATTTACTGCTACCACTGTTGCTCATGAGATTAATAAATTATCAATAAATGCTCATTTACCTTGTCAATTGCTAGTTTGTGGCGGAGGGGCAAAAAATCCTCTGATTATGAAACGATTGTCAGCATTATTACCAAAATGGGAAGTTTTGACCACAGATGTGAAAGGGGTAAGCAGTGACGATATGGAAGCGATTGCTTTCGCTTGGCTTGCATATTGTAGGATGAATAATATTCCATCTAATATTCCAGAAGTAACTGGAGCAAACCAAGCGGTAAGCTTAGGAGTTATTTATCAATAATAACCTTTAATCTGATAATTTTGATTGCTTATTATAACCAATTAGTTCAGATATTTTAGCGGCAGCTTGGCTAATTTCACCGACAAGTTTAGCTTCATCTTCTGCTGTATTACATCTAAAGATAGAGGTTGATAAACTTAAGGCTGCAATAATATTACCTAAACGATTATAAATTGGCACAGCAAAACAACGTAAACCAAGCTCTGATTCTTCATCATCTTTGCCATAACCTAAACGTTTAACTTCATCAAGTTCAGCAAAAAATGCCTCTTTATTAGTGATTGTTTTAGGTGTGTATTGAACAAAATTAATGCCGTTTACTAAACTTTTTTTGCTTTCATCATCTAACCAAGCCAATAAAACCTTACCTAATCCACTGGCATGTACAGTTGCTTGATTACCAATTTTAGAGGTTAAACAAAGACTATACTGTTCAGATGCCACTTTATTAATATAAATAATTTGGTCACCTTCACGAACGGCTAAATGGATCGTTTCTTTAGTTTTATCCCTTAGCTTTCTCATTTCTAAATCAGCAATAGCTAAAAAGTTTTGGTGATAAAGTACACGGTTGCCTAAATCAAGTAATTTTAAATTAAGAGAATATTTATCTGAATCTTCTTCTTGATTAACATAACCTAATGATTTCATGGTTTGTAAAAAACGATAGGCTGTGCTTTTGGGCATCATTACTTTTTGCGATAATTCTGATATAGCAATGTCTTTAGATTCGGATAAAGCTTCTAAAATTCCGAAAACTTTTAAAACCGAAGCAACCGATTCTGGTGAGCTATCATTCATTATTAGCACATCTCCTTACTAAAAATTAGTCATTATTCTATTATTAAATGATCAACTAGAACAAATCAAAATTATCGAAAGTATATCATAATTAATAATGAACTAGCTATTTTATAAAAAATCTAATCTTTGAGGAGTAAACATATCAAGCAAAACGCCAGCTTGTTTGCAAACACAACCATGTTCAATATTGGGTTTTTTATATAATGTATCACCAGCACGAACAATCTTAGTCTCATCACCGATAGTAAATTCAAATTCACCAGACAAAACATAGGTTAGTTGTTCATGTGGATGATGATGCATCGCACCAATTGCGCCAGTTTCAAAATGAACTTCAACCGCCATCATATTACCATCATGAGCTAAAATTTTACGTTTAACCCCATTTCCTAAATCAATTAATTCAATATCTGAATTAAAACAAAACATGACATTACTCCTAAATTTATAAAAAAACAGAGATAATAAATAATATCCTTTTATTTTATTATCTCTTAAATTATCTAATTTTTAACCTTATTTTATTAAGGTTGTTTACCGATATAAGCTAAAATACCACCATCAACATAAAGAATATGGCCGTTAACAAAATTTGATGCTTCCGATGCTAAAAATACGGCTGCACCAGCTAAATCATCAGGAGTCCCCCATCGGCCTGCCGGTGTTTTAGCAATAATGAACTGATCAAATGGGTGACGAGAACCATCTGCTTGTTTTTCACGTAATGGCGCAGTTTGAGGAGTGGCAATATAACCTGGACCAATACCGTTACATTGAATATTGGCATGACCAAATTCAGAACAGATATTTTTGGTTAACATTTTTAAACCACCTTTAGCCGATGCATAACCAACAACCGTTTCACGGCCAAGTTCACTCATCATTGAACAGATGTTGATAATTTTGCCACTTCCTTTTTTGATCATTGAAGGAAGGACTGCTTTTGCCATAATAAATTGACCTGTTAAGTCGATATCAATAATTTTACGATAATCAGCCGCACTTGTTTCAAGCATTGATTTGCGTTGAATAATACCAGCATTGTTGACTAAAATATCAATCACACCATGTTCTTTTTCAATTTGAGCAATCGATTTTTCAACAGCAGCTTCATCCGTAATATCAAATAGATAGCCATGGGCATCAATACCAGCTGCTTTATAAGCATCAAGTCCTTTTTGTAAATTTTCAGGCACGACATCATTAAATACGATTTTCGCTCCGGCACCGGCTAATGATTTTGCTATCTCAAAACCGATGCCATAAGAAGCGCCCGTTACCAGCGCTATTTTATTGTTGAGTGAAAATTTATTTAAAATCGACATAATTATATTCTCCGTTATAGTTATGATAGACAAAAAGGTCTATCACATTTCTTCTAATATGTTAGCTGGCACTTTAGTTAAATAAAGTGCAGGTTCATCTTGTGCATCACATGAATATAAAACGTATTTATTATCAGGTGAAAATGATGGATGAGGGTGAGTAACTTGACGATCACCATCTAAAACTCGCCATGTACTATTATGCTTAACCAACTTATGAGCTGTTTTTGTTTTAGGTGCTAAAATATAAAGCCATGGATCATTTTCAATTTTATAGCCACTTGTATCAATTACATCAACAGGACTGCCTGTTCCATCACCAATATAAAGAGTGCCATCAAAATTACTCATTAAGTGCGAACAAGCTGGCATCTCCATAATTTCTTTATCTTCATCAGTTACCGGATTATAAAGACGAATATATCGTTCTTGTTGCCCTTTCATATAAGATACATAAGCTAATCCAGAACCATCTGGAACCCAAAATTCATGAGTGCAACTTTCACCAGGTAAATTATCATGCGCTTTTCGTTCATTTTTACCATCACGATCAACCAACCAAATTCTTGCATCAACTAAATCATGAGGACCTTCATGGCAAAATGCGATAGTTTTATCATCAAAAGGTCTAAAAATTGGGTGACCTAGCCATACATTCTGATCAATAACTGTTTTAGCTACACCTGTTTCAATGTCAATCTTGATTAAACGGCAATGTGGATTCTTATCATAAAATGCTTTAAATATTGTCCAATCGGTAAGTGGTGTCCAATCTTTTTTATCAATTTCAATTCCAACAATTTCATTACAATCACTATTAGCAACCCATGTGCCGTAACCAACCCATTCATCAGGAACAGTATAAACATTTTTTTCTTCTAACGTTTCAAGATTAACTTGTTGTAAGTTGCGTTCATTTTTAACATAGTACAAAAATTTATCATCTGGTGATAAAAAACCACCGAAAGTATTATCGCCAGGTCCTTCAGTAAGTTGTTTTGCTGTTTGTTTTTCAATATCGAGTAAATAATAGTTACGATGAGTATCAAATTCACCAGCAAAAAGTAATTTTTGACCATCATTGGTAAAACATTTTTGATAAAAATAATTACGGTGGCATAAAATACCTTCTGGCGTTAACCGAATAATTTCATTTTTTGAATCTTCATCTGTAAATGATGAATATGATAGCCTTACGATATTCCCCTTAGCCATATGAACTCCCTGAATATAAATATAATTAAATGTTTAAAAGATTTTCATTTATTAAATATAGTAATATAAAAATTAAGACGTTTTTGTGACTTTCATCACATTGCAATAAATTTATTAAAACATCGTTTTATTTTAGTTAAAAAAATTGATATATTTTTGGGTAGGATTATAATGAAAACGAAATGTACTAATATGCAATTAGTTATTATTTCTATCAAAATAGAGGAAAATCATGAAAATAGCACTAATGAACGAATTTAGCCAAGCTGCTAAAAATCCAATTATTTTAAATGAATTAAAAAACGCAACTGAGAAATATGGACATACTGTTTTTAACGTTGGCATGGATGGCGACAATGATAAAAAATTAACTTATGTTCATTTAGGTATTATTAGCGCTATTTTATTAAACAGTAAAGCCGTTGATTTTGTTATCACAGGTTGTGGAACAGGACAAGGCGCATTAATGGCGTTAAATGCATTCCCTGGTGTTAACTGTGGTTATTGTATTGAACCTACTGATGCTTATTTATTTGCACAAGTAAATAATGGTAATGCGTTATCACTTGCTTTTGCTAAAGGCTTTGGTTGGGGTGCAGAACTCAATGCTCGTTATATTTTTGAAAAAGCATTTGATGGCGAAAAAGGATTGGGTTATCCACCTGAGCGTCGTGAATCTCAAAATGCTAATGCTGTAATTTTAAATGATATGAAAAATGCAGCAGGAAAAAGTTTAATTGATGCATTGAAATCAATTGATCAATCATTACTTAAAGATGCGATCAGAGGTGAGCGTTTCCAAAAATGTTTATTTGAAAATAGTCAAGATCCTGAAATAACCAATTATATCAAAAGCTTACTAGCTTAATTTAGAGTTTACTACATCCTTCAATTTTGTGCCATTTCAACTTAACTGGTGAAATGGCTCAATTCACTATTTTTAATCGTTTCTAACTTAATAGAATAAATTCTAATGTATTTTTCATTAACAAATGATTAAACCGATTTAATTTAAAAATAGAGGAATGAGATTGCTGATTGAAAAGATTAAAAGTGCTAAATCTTACTAGATCTAGCACTCTATTATTTTAATTATTTAGCTTTATTTTTTTCGATTAGCGTTTTTAGCTCTTTTGGTAACACTATATTACCGTTTTTATCTCGAGTGATTTTAAAGTCACTATTTCCTTTCCATAATTGATTGCTGGTTACAGATTTAAAATCTTTACTTTTAATCTGTGGTCCAAATGAATCTTTTATCGCTGATTGCCAGCTATCACGAATAGAATAATTGTGTTCAAAAATGACCACTGGTTTTAAAAATTCATAAGGATTAGCACGTAAAATATAATTATACCTCGCACTATTGATCGAAATATTATTATTCATGATATAAGAACCAGTATTAAAATTATCAGTAAAGCCATCCATATTATTATTTAAGGAAATTGAATTGATAATTTTATGATTTACCGGTTGACCTTCTGCTCCTAATTTAAAGCCATTACCTATACTCCCTTTAGCAATATTGGGTTTTGAAAAAGGAAAACCGTTTGAATATGTAACAGAACTATCAATTAATACCGGATCATTTGGGCCATCTTCAATCTTGTTATAAAGATCGAAACCATCATCAGTATTATTATGAGCAATACACCCTCTAAATACATTCCCTTTACCAACACCCAATTTAGCGGCAAAACCATCAGCATTTTTACCTGATTTATCCATATTATTATAAGAATCAGAGTTAAGAATTAGGTTATAAGATGGCCAATAAATTCGATTTTGATTTTTCTTTTTAGCTGAGATTGCCAAACCTGTATCACTATTATTACGTGTAATAACTTGATCAATCACATTATGACTGCCCGAAATTCTTAAATAAGCTGGTTTATTATCTTTATCATCAATATTTCCATCAAAGATAACCTGCTTAATAGACCAATAGTTGCTATCTAAATTAAACGTAGTGTTAATAAAAATCGCTTTATGCTTATTAATGGCTTGTATGGTTTTTAATTTACCGGGTAATCCACTTAATTGAGCCGGAAGAGTTATGCCGTCATAATAACCATCCATCAAATGAATAACACCGCCCGGTTCAACGCTATTAACAGCCGTTTCGAAATCAACCGGTGATTGTTTGGTACCTTTATTATCCTTTTTACCTTCTGGCGAAACAATAATATTAGATAAATTTTCAATCGATGATTTATTTAGATTAATTGTAAAAATTTGAGTATTATTTTTAGCATTATCAGTAAACTCAACAGTAAAGGTATTAGTTCCATCTTTTAGCTGAGCTGGAAACTGTAATAACTTACCAACTTCCGCATTCAACGTTTTATTAATTTCTTTAACAAATACGGTACCTGAAGTATTTGGAAAAAATTGTAATGTATAATTTTTACTATATACATCATTTGGTGATGATAAAATTAACGTTGGTTTAACATCAACAATTACCTCAGGTTTAGCGGGTAATTTATCATAATCAACCGTTATATCACTGAGGGTTAATTTAGAATTTTTGAACTCAACTTTTGCGTTTCTAGAAGCAAAAAAGCCGACATAAATATTTTTGTTATCTTGTTGATTTAAGAATCCTGAATAATCATTGGTTGCCCACTGTTTCTCTTCACCAGTCGCATTATTTTTCATCGATAAGATAAATTGATCTGCCGTTCTGGTCATTGTTAAATGCATACTTTTAACATCAACATAATTAACATTTTCAACATAACCAACTTTCTCAATTGATATGCCTTCATTACCCCATGCTTTTTTTACACCATCACGTACTAAGCCGGTTACTTTTACTAAATTATCATTTTTTTGATTTTGAGTAATTAATGCATTCATAATTACATTTGAAGCATTTGGAAACTCCTCATAACCAGCCGGCTGAGGATCACTTCTAGCTACGCCAATAGTATCACGAGCAAATAAACCCACCGCTTCTTGAGCGGCAGGCGTTTTTCCATCCACTTCAGGTCCTATTTGCTCTAAGGTAACATCACTTTCTAAAATAAAAGTTTGATTAACGGGTAATTGAGTATAAAAAACCACCATTCCATCATGCGAGTTAGCAATTTTACCGCCTCGACTTTCTAAATAGAAATCTGACGGTAATTGATAAGGTTGATTTGGAACTAAATAATCTTTTTGACCAGCAATCCATGCATTATTGGTTCCCACTTTTTCAGGCTTGATAAGTGAGGCAAAATTTAAGTCAGTCGATTGGCCAAATGCTATCGCTTTCCACTCTTGTGCAGAAGCTGCGCTAACATAAAGCGAAGACAGACAAAGTATTGAAGTTAATATTTTTTTCATTATGGGTCCTAACATTTTGTTTATTTCAATAATTCTAAAGCTTTCCACTACCGACTAATCGTCCATAGTTTTTACTAAATTGCTTAATATCATCCACGCTATATTGATAAGGCACAGACCAATTCAAATTATCAACAAAACCACATGATGATAATTTCAACTTAGATTGATTAAATAGAGAATTATTATCCCGAAGGTTATCGCCTTTAAACTGTTTAGCTACTTTGCAGTTATCTTTTAAACCATCAATCATAAATTGATTATTTTCCGAAAGCACACTACCTTTATAGCCTAAGCCAATAGAGTATTGATATGGGTATACAGTTTTAGATTTATTAACCGATCCTTTAAACAGGTTGTTATACATGTGGATTTTGCCGAACCTTACTCTTGGTGCGCGTTGAGTGATGTCTAAAAAAACATTATGATGAAGCGTGATATTTAACTTATTCTCATCCTGATCAGCATTTTTATCACTATGGCCAATTAACATAGTTTTATCATGGTTTTCAAATAGACAATAAGAGATAGTAATGAAATCACTACCACGCTTAATATCCAATAAACCATCATGTTGTACATATTTCCAGCCATCTTTTTCCTGATACATATCATCGGTAAATTTACCATCAGTTAGAGTGACATGATCAATCCAAACATAAGTTGAGGTAATAATATTTATCCCATCCCATTCAGCATTCCATCCATCTCCCTCTTCAAATTTTGGCGCAACATCAATTGGTGCTTCAATTTTTAAATTTCGAATAATGACATTATTTACTTTAGACAACATAAGTGAACCATTGATAAAACCAGCATTATTACCAACACCAATTAATGTGGTATCACTAGGAATTTTGATCAACGAACGAGATTTTTGATCATCAAAGTCTTTGTAAGGTTTGCCTTCACTAATATCTATAATCCCAGAGACTTGAATAATACGAGGCTGATTTTTATTGATCGCAATCGCATCTAAAAGATCTTTTTTGTTATTCACCATAAAGATCATTTTTTCATTTGCTTTAGCGCCACCGATCGTGCCCGTATTTGTCGCTAAATCATAACCACCAAAACCGTCTCTAGGTGCAACATCACGAGCTTCTCTAATTTTGATAGGAGACGGAGATAATGCATGACATGCAGCAATAGATGAATTAATTGCCAAAGGAACTAATAGCGCAATGATTAATTTTTTCATTTAACAAATACCTTTTATTAGTTAATCTGAGTTTGATCGAAAGTGATTCCTTGCTGTAACCAAGGATCGTTGTTTATGGCATTAGCAATAATTTTGGCGATAGCTAATGCGCCTTTTTCTTGAAAATGCGTAGCATCAGGATTGTTAATCACGCCAGAAGTTTGATTTTTATAATAAGGATATTGAGGATCATTAGGATCTACAGCTAACCAGTAAGACTGCCAGTCATCTTTGTGTTGGTTCGCAAAATCAATACTAAATGACTCCAAATCAATTAAAGCAACTTGATTGACTTTTGCCGTATGTTTAATCGTATTCGAATAATCTCCCCAATAAGCAAAACCTGGTTTATTGGCGGTATAATGCATATGACTAACAGGATTAGTATTTTGATAAGCAATGTTATTATTCTTATCTTTATAACGGGTGACTGGTGTCATTAAAATTGGCGTCATATCCAACGCTTTTGCCACAGAGAGATAACCTTCTAAAGAGGATTGGAATGACATATTTTCTTGCGTTGATGGATACTGTTTTTGGTTATTATCATCATTAGGATAAGTGCATAAATTAGCAACATCCACTTTACCTCGTTTCGGATTGTTACCGTTACATTTTTCATCATTATGTCCAAAAGCGATGATCATATAATCGCCTTTTTTCATTAAAGGGATCAGTAAATCGAACCATCCTTCAGTTTTGAAACTACGGCTTGAACGGCCTGACTGTGCGCCATTGATGACAACCGTATCAGCCTTATCATCAATAAACTGATCAAAAACTTGGCCCCATCCCATTCTTGGATAAACTTTTTTATCATAGTTGGACGCAGTCGAATCACCTAAAATAAAAATACGTTGCTTAGCATTTATATTTCTTTCTTTTTGCTTAACTGCCTGATCATAATCAAAAGGTGAATCTTGGCTAATGGGTCTTAAACGCATATCAAACAATACAGTACCACTTACTTTACCAGTAGAAGAATCGTATCCACGATTAAAGTACATTACATTAAGTAGCTTGTTAATATCTGGATTTTCGGTGGTAAGTGGATCAAAAGAATTAGCAATAATACCTACTTGGCGTAATGCTTTATCAAACAGCAAATGATAATTTTTATAAGCATGGCTTAATGCAGCATCATCTATTGAAAAAGATAATTGATTATCAGTAAATTGTTCTGGGCCTAGAAGATTGATTTGTTTAGCTAGTTCACTAGTTAAAAAATCAGTTAATGGATTAATATTAACAGTATTTTTTTCATCTTTTTGTAAGGTATGAACGTATGAAACCAAACAATTACCGTTACACATTTGCCCTTCATCCGCTTTTCGGGCAAGTGAGTTTTCATTACTAAAAACAATTAGTGGTGGAGTCAGTTCAGAAACATCTTGTTGATAAAACCCATCGCTATTAGTCGCTGTTTTTAAAATTTTATTATTCACATCACGGACTATCACCGATGAAACAACTGGTTTATTAACATAAACATAACCTTGTATTACAGTACTTGCCAATACTTGATTGATTGAAGTGACAACCAATAAAAATCCGAAAAAAATTTTCTTTATCATTTTTTCACCACTAACTGTTTTTAACACTTTTTCTATTAATTAAAATAAATAAGATAATCCAAGTGCTAACTTAGCTTCCCTTGCGTCAGAATGAACACTTTTTGCCACATCTTCAGCAGCAAAGTTAACTTGCCAAACTTTGGTTGCTTGCCAATTTATATCCAGTTCTTGTTGATAATCATGCTTTTTATCATTGTGTAATACATAGTTCCCTTTTAAGTATGAGAAGCGATAGCCAATGTTCCAATCAGGAGTTAGATTAATATCAGTACCTATATCAAAACGATTGCGCGCTCGATTATCGACATAACCTTGAACACTATCTTCGCGTTTACTTCTTGAAACTTTGCGATATTCAAATCGATATTGGCCATAAAAAGATAGATCATCACTTTGTAACCAAGTCAATTTTAAAGCGGGAGAATAACGAACACCTGGACGTTGTGAATCACTTACATCACCTAACTGATAATGGGGTAAGTTTTCTTTACTTTTAGCTTTATAACCACCACCTGAATAGAATCTAACTTCCATATTTGGTGTTAGTACCCAATTATCAGCTAAATAAAAATTGTAACCTCCATAAATTTGATAATGACTAGAAACAATATCATCAAAGAATAATCTATTTTTTAATTGGTTATAGGTATTTACACTTAGACCAACATAGCCTTTCTTATCAAAATCTGTATAAAGACCAAAACTATCACCATGGTAATGTGAAGTTAAACCATAATGATGCGCATATTTGAAATAGGTTTTATAAGCGAAATTAGAATCTTTGCTATTTGATTGACCGAATGCGTAATTGAAACCAACTTTAAACTTAGCTTGTCGAGTATTTGTGGTTTTATTTTTTGATACATCAGAAATGGAAAAATAAGGACGGAACAATTTTGAATAATTATAGGTAATTTTAAATTCTTGCTCATAATCAGTTTTTTTATTGTTATAAGCTTTATATTCATTTTTAGAAAAACCTTTTTTCAAGGCTTTATAAGAATTGTTAGTATAATCACCAATATAATAGTTAAAGGTATAGGCAAAGTTAAATGCTTTTATACCAGAATACATTAATGCCCAATCTAAACGATTCCTTCCTGTATTACTACTAGCAACATATTTAACTTGTTTGCCAGCTATTTTTGCTCTTTTA
Source organism: Gilliamella sp. B3023 (assembly GCF_026536845.1). Taxonomy (NCBI): domain Bacteria; kingdom Pseudomonadati; phylum Pseudomonadota; class Gammaproteobacteria; order Orbales; family Orbaceae; genus Gilliamella; species Gilliamella sp. B3023. The sequence goes on along the minus strand of NZ_JAFNNH010000001.1, from coordinate 272,042 downwards.
TAACGTTCAGCGTGAGATATTTTTTTCCATTCATAGCGATATCGAAAACTTGTTGACCAATCACTATTAATTTTATAACTATATTTCAATCCTGGTTGATAAAGAGTTGAATCTTTGCTGAAACCTAATTCTAATGATGGAATAATCGATCCCCAGCCATCATCAAGCGTAAATGTTTTTTGAATAACAACACCACCTGATCCACCTTGCATATCATCATATAAAACATCACGTTTGTTCCCGCCACCTTCAGTAACACCAAATTTAAATTCATATTGCCAATTATCGTCGGTTTTATGGATTAACTTAATTGTATCCCCATGAATCCTATCCATAGATTTCCAGTTATGTTCATATTGAAAAGTTGTTTGACCAGCAAAAGAATAAATAGGAAAGGTAGACAGAAACATTAAAAGCGGTATTTTTTTTAATTTAAATTGACTCATTATTGTTTTCCTAAATTTTTAAATTTATTTTTGAAATACTGTTTTATATTTTTTATTATTTTATTAATTTTTTCTGTTAATAAGATCACAGTTTCAGAAAACAATTCAAAAAAAAACAATAACTACATGATATATTTAGCTTTTATTTAAAATAATATTAATATATATACCTTAAAAATCAAAATAATTTGTTACCAACGTCACATTTCTAAAAAAAAATTAAAATTAATTTGTATAAATTTAGTATTATTTCAATAATAATTTTAAAACAGTATTTCATAATTATTAAAGGAAATAGATTTATGGCTGATAATCAGAAAAAAATAACCACACTCACTCGATTTTCGTATGGTAGTGGTAATTTGATAGGAAGTGGTGCTCTAGCAATTAGTGCCGCTTGGTTACTATACTTTTATACAACATTTTGTGGACTTTCGGCATTTCAAGCAACGTTAATTTTTTCTATAGCTACCTATTTAGATGTAATTTTAAATCCACTAATGGGTTTTATTACTGATAACTTTAACCATACAAAACTTGGACGTCGATTTGGTCGCCGTCGATTCTTCATCCTATTTGCTATTCCATGTATGATTATTTACCCATTACTTTGGGTAGATGGGATGAATTTCTGGTACTACTTAACTACTTATATTTTATTTGAATTCATCTATACCATGATTATGATTCCATATAATACTTTACCGGTAGAGATGACTAAAAACTTCGATCAAAGAACTTACCTAGCAGGTTCCAAAGCGATGTTTGGTAAAGTAGCAAACTTCTTAGCTGCAGCTATTCCTGGTGTATTTTTCTATCTATTTGATGGTAAAGACTCTCCACTACCATTCTTATTAACAGGTATTACTTATGCATCTATTATGGCGATAGCACTAATTTTACTTTATTTTAATAGCTGGGAAAAATCAGTTGATGAAATTGAAGATGAAACAACTTCTGGCCTTTGGGAAAGTATTGTTAAATTATTTTCAGATGTTTTTTCAACTTTCCGTTTAAAAACTTTTAGAAACCATTTAGGTATGTATCTATTTGGCTTTGGTGCTGAATGGTTATTTGCGGCAACATTTACTTATTTCGTAGTATTTAACTTAGGCCAACCAAAAACCTTTGTCTCGCAAATGAACAGTTTAAGTAGTATCTGCCAATTAATCTCAACCGCCTTTTTCATGGCTTGGTGTGTAAAACGTGGATTCAAAAGACCATTTGTTATTGCAATATTGATAGTAATATCTTCGGTAATCGGCTATATCGGTGTCTACTACTTTAATATGCCTCATGTTACATGGATTGTAATTGGTATTACTATTTGGTTTGGATTAGGAACGGGTGGTGTTTATTATATTCCTTGGAGTGTATACACATTTTTAGCAGATATCGATGAAGTACTAACAGGAAGACGTCGCGAAGGTATTTATGCTGGTGCTATGACCATGGCCGGTAAATTAATGCGTGCAACTATCGTCTTTGTCTTAGGTATTGTATTGAAATATTCTGGTTTTGTGTCTGGCGTAGATGCTGTTCAACCAGAGAGTGCCGTTACTGCAATTAACTTAGTATTAATCTTCGGTGTGTGTGGAATGGCACTATTAGGTATCTTCTTCACATATCGTATGAAATTAGATAAATCGACTCATGCACTTATTATTCAAGAACTTGATAGATTAAAAAATGGTGGCAAAAAACAAGATGCAACACCAGAAATAAGAAGTTTAGTTAAAGAGTTAACAGGCTTTGAATATGACAACTGTTTTGGTAACAATAATGTAGGCTTTAAACAACACCACTAAACAAAAGTAATATAATTAAACTTAAAATCATCTAATCTAAACAATTAGATGATTTTTTTTATCTTAAATTAATCCAAACTTTTTCAATGCCTTCGCTATGCCATCATTATTATTGGTATCAGTGACATATTCAGCTTTTTCTTTTAGCTGATCAACCGCATTGCTCATTGCTACAGGATGGTCAACGGTTAGGAACATTTCAAAATCATTCATACCATCACCAAAGGCATAAGTAGGTACGTCATTAAAACCTTTAGTTTTTAATAATTCTTTAATGCCATTACCTTTAGAACCGCCATGATTAAAAACATCAACACAATAATGTGTATTACGGATAAACGTCAATTCAGGAAAAACTTCTCTATAAGGTGATTCGCCTTGTTCACAAAGCAGTAATAACATTTGAATCGGTTCTTTTAAGTAAATTTGATCATCAACAGGAGGTACTTGTTGTTTTAAAGAAGTATAGAATTTTTGAGCTGGAAGACTGTTTTCACTCACTCGCATAGTCTTATAGCTATAGAAAGATAATGGAATATTCATCTTTTCTCTTGAATATTCATATAATCGAGTAATGAGATTTTTATCAATATTGTTTGTGAAAACGACCTCTTTTTCATAAATAACTACTTGGCCATTCATACCAATAATTGAATCTATACCAGTATCCCTCATCAAATCAACCGCTTCAGGTGGTGTTCTACCAGTTGCAATTATTGGTACAATATTATTTTGTTTTAGTTTTCTAATTGCATCATAAGAACTAGGTAACACATCTATATCTTTATTAAATAAGGTTCCATCTAAATCGAAAAAAACAATAGCTTCAGGTTTCTTTTTCATTTCATAAATCCAAAATATGTTTAATAAAAGGAATGGTTAATTTGCGTTGTTGAGCTAACGTAGCTACTTCAAACTCTTCCATTAGAGAAAATAAAGTTCGCATATCGCGATTAACACGTTTTAACAAAAATAATCCAACTTCCGTTGATAGCTCAAATCCACTTAGCTTAGCCCTAAGTTGTAAAGCTTTTAGTTTATCCTCATCACTTAACTCTTTTAACTGATAAACTTGCCCCCACGTTAACCTTGATACCAAATCAGGTAGTATAAAAGGAACTTGTTTTGGAGGAGCACTGGCAGTTATCAATAATTTACTAACGTTTTTTTCGGTTAAACGATTAAAAAGATCAAATATTGCTTCTTCCCAATCACGATGACCTGCTATCGCATCAATATCATCTAAACAAACCAAATCATAATTATCTAAACCTTCTAAAATCTCAGGTACAAGTAGAACATGTTGTTTTAAAGGAATATAGCTTGCTAACTTATTTTGACATGAAGCATGTAATAGATGAGTACGACCAGCGGCACTTGCTGACCATATATAAAAGACGTTGAAGCCTTCCTTATCAAGTAAGGTTTGCAAAGATTCAAACAATAATTGATTATTACCTACATAAAAACTATCAAATGTTTCGTTATTAGGTAATATAAAAGGTAAAGGCAACTGTGAAAGAGTAATAAAATAACCTCACAATAAAAATATAATCTTACTAAGTATAAATTTGCTTTTACAAAAATCAATCACTTTTACAGCAAACAAATAAGTTAACGAAAGTAACTATCAAAAATTAATATATCAATCCTAAAAAACTAAATAATAACCTAATTAAAAATTCATTTAGATATAGAAATTAATCCATTTTATTATTATCTAATACTTAAAAAAATATTTTAACCTTTTCCTAAATAGCTTTTAATAAGTACTATTATTTTAAGTGATGATGGTACTGCCACCTCACAGCACTTCCGAATTAAAAGAAATAAATACCTATAATCCTACTTTTAAACATTAGTTACATTAGCTTTCTACTAAAAACACCAATATCTTTTAGAAAAATCTCTTTTTCAGGTATTTTAAAAAATTAATAAAATGATAATTAATTACCCTATTCTTAGGTATTTTTAAAATTTAAATTAATAAAATTAATGTCGCTAAGTATGATCAAAGATCATATTTCGAACTTTATAATGATCATTAAAACTCATAATTACATTTTTATTGATCATAATATTTAAGATGTATAACTTTTTTAACCAAAATGATCTAAATAATTAAGATTAAATTATAGACAATAAAAGATAAAATTTAAGCAAACAAATTTATTTTTTGTGGATAACTCTGTGATAAACCCACTATATAAGCTGTTATAATCATATTAATAACCTTAAAAGGAAAAAAGGTTGTGGATAAAAATAAGAGTTATAAACAGGATTAACTAAAAAAAGATCCGATCAATTAACAGCATTAGACGATCATTAAGATCCTATAAAATAATCATAAAAAAGAGTTATCAACAAAAATGATCCAAACTAATAATAGTAAAAATAAAAAAGATCACAAAAAGATCTTATTTAATTTAAATGATGATCAAAATAGATCATTTGACGTAATAAAAAAGATGAGTAAAATTCCTTACGCTAAATAAAACCAAATCACCTGATCAAAATAATGATCATCTATCTGTAAAATAAAAAACGAGGCTTTATATGTTTTATCCAGATCTTTTTGATGTCATCGTCGTTGGTGGTGGCCATGCCGGAACAGAAGCAGCAATGGCATCAGCAAGAATGGGCCGAAAAACATTACTTTTAACCCATAATATCAATACGTTAGGACAAATGTCATGTAACCCTGCTATTGGTGGTATTGGTAAGGGACATTTAGTAAAAGAAATTGATGCAATGGGTGGATTAATGGCACATGCTATTGATCTTTCTGGGATCCAATTTAGGATCTTAAACAGCAGCAAAGGTCCTGCTGTAAGAGCAACACGAGCTCAAGCGGATCGATCTTTATATCGTAAAGTAATACGAACAACCCTTGAAAACCAAGAAAACTTAATGTTATTTCAACAATCAGTTGAAGACGTGATCATTGAAAACGATCAGATCACGGGTGTGGTTACACAAATGGGTGTTTCATTTAAAGCAAGATCTGTTGTATTAACTACTGGCACTTTCTTAGATGGCAAGATCCATATAGGACTTGATAATTATAGTGGTGGTAGAACGGGTGATCCTGCTTCGATAGGTCTTTCCAAATCGTTGCATCAATACCCATTTAGAATGGGTCGTTTAAAAACAGGAACGCCACCTCGTATCGATGCTAGAACCATAGATTTTTCTAAATTAGGTACACAATACGGTGATGATCCTGTGCCTGTATTTTCATTTTTAGGTGATGCTAAACAGCATCCTAGACAGATTCCTTGTTATATAACAAGTACTAATGAAACCACACATGATATTATTCGAAACAGCTTAGATCGTAGCCCTATGTATACAGGTGTTATTGAAGGTGTAGGTCCACGATATTGTCCATCAATCGAAGATAAAATAATGCGTTTTGCTGATCGTAACTCGCACCAGATCTATTTAGAACCGGAAGGTTTAGACAGTAATGAAATTTATCCAAATGGAATATCAACAAGTTTACCTTTTGACACACAATTAGCTTTTGTTCGCAGTATGAAAGGACTAGAAAATGCCAATATAGTCAGACCAGGTTATGCGATTGAATATGATTACTTTGATCCTCGTGATCTCAAACCAACTCTTGAAAGTAAAGTGATCAAAGGCTTGTTTTTAGCAGGACAGATCAATGGTACTACAGGTTATGAAGAAGCCGCTGCTCAAGGTATGCTGGCAGGATTAAATGCAGCTCGTTTTGTTTATGATCAAGATCAATGGTATCCAACGCGTGATCAAGCTTATTTAGGGGTTTTGGTTGATGATCTTTGTACTTTAGGTACTAATGAACCTTATCGTATGTTTACTTCACGAGCTGAATATCGCTTAATGTTACGTGAAGATAATGCAGATATTCGTTTAACAGAAATTGGACGACAACTTGGAATGGTTGATGATTACCGTTGGCAACGTTTTAACGAAAAATTTGAAGCTATTGAACAAGAAAGAGCACGTCTTCGTGACATTTGGGTTCATCCTCACATTGAAACAATTGATGAAGTTAATGCGGTATTAAGCGCTAACCTTACCAAAGAAGCCAATGGAGAAGAGCTGCTTAAACGCCCTGAAATGAGCTACAAAACTCTACAATCCCTGTCTTTATTTGCACCAGGGCTAAGTGATGATCAAGCAGCAGAACAAGTTGAAATTCAAGTTAAGTATGACGGCTATATAAAACTACAAATTGAAGAAATAGAAAGACAAAAACGAAATGAGGAAACTCTTATACCTGAGCATATAGATTATGCTGAAATATCAGGGTTATCTAACGAAGTTGTTGCTAAATTAAAACAACATAAGCCGGTTTCAATTGGTCAAGCTTCACGTATTTCAGGTATTACACCAGCTGCAATTTCAATGTTATTAGTTTATTTAAAAAAGAAGAACTATGTTAAAAAAGAAACTCATTAATCTTATTGATCAAACGGATCTTTCAATCAATTGTCAGCAAATTGATCAACTGATCAATTACGTTGAAATGCTTAATAAATGGAATAAAGCTTACAACCTAACAGCGGTACGTGATCCTAATGAAATGTTAATAAAACATATTATGGATAGCTTAGTTGTTTCACCTTATTTAGTTGGTAGCACGTTTATTGATGTAGGTACAGGCCCTGGATTACCAGGGATTCCTTTAGCAATCATCAATCCAGACAAACAATTTGATCTCGTTGACAGTTTAGGTAAAAGGATCCGTTTTTTAAAACAAGTTCAATTTGAATTAAAGCTAGCAAATATTCAACCAATTCAAAGCCGTATTGAAGAATATAATCAAAAAAAATTCGATGGGGTAATAAGTCGAGCATTTGCTTCTTTACAAGATATGTTAACCTGGTGTAAACATCTTCCTAATGAACAAGGATTATTTTATGCGTTAAAAGGCAGTGATCTTGATCCGATCCCTGAAGGATTTACGCTTAAACAAGATATAAAACTTACCATACCTGAATTGAATGCTGAAAGACGATTAATGATCATTGAATAAAAAACAAATTGATCTAATCACTTTTTAGATCAATTCTTACGTCTTTTCAAATAATCCTTAATACCATCAACTATGGCTTTAGAAACTTGATTTTGGAAGGCTGCTGTTTTAAGTTTTTGCTCTTCAGCTATATTACTAATAAAGGCTGTTTCAACTAAAACTGATGGAATATCTGGTGCTTTTAACACTGCAAAACCTGCTTTTTCTATCGATGGTTTATGTAATTTATTCACATTTTTCATTCGATTTAAAATAGCACTTCCTAATAATACACCATTAGAAAGGGTTGTTTTTTGCACTAAATCTAAAATAGTGTTATCTAAATATTTATCACCACTTCGACTAACACCACCTATTTGGTCTGCATCATTTTGAGTTTGGGCTAAATAACTTGCAGCAGAACTACTAGCTCCACGTGTTGATAAAGCAAATACAGATGACCCTCTAACAGATCGACTCGCAAAAGCATCAGCATGGATAGAGACAAATAGATCCGCATGTAAAGATCTCGCTTTCGCTACTCGAACTTTTAATGGAATAAAAACATCTTCATTACGAGTCATATAAACTTTTATATTTGGTTCTTTTTTTAGCAAACTATATGTTCGTCTGGCAATTTGCAAAACAATGTCTTTTTCTCGTGTTCTTTTGTAGCCAATCGCACCAGGATCCTCACCACCATGACCAGGATCGAGCATAACAATAACAGGCGAGTTTTTATTTTTATTCGTTGGCGATTTTATTTGCGCTTGTTTTTTATTTAGATCCCCTTTTTGATACTCTTCTAAAAGAGCAAGTAAAGGATCATCATTAGCTGTAGTCGGTTTAGACGGATAAAGATCAACGACTAATCGATGTTTAAATTCAGCAATCGGTGGTAATGTAAATGTATTAGGATCAATACCCTGTTTTAATTCGATCATAATACGTACAGTTTTAGGATCTAACTGTAATGCACGTATAGATTTAATAAAAGGATCACGGCTTAAAACTTTTGTCGAAACGGTTTTTAATATTGGATTTAAATTGAGATTATCAATATCAATCACCATACGATCAGGGTTATATAATTGTGCGCTTTTATAATTAAGCTTAACGTTTGATTCTAACGTTATTCGTGTATAGGTTGATGAAGGCCAAACGCGCACAGCAACAACTTGAGCCATTGCCGCAGCAAAGCCAACTCGTGTAACAGATAATAGGCAAGTAGCAATAATGCCTTTGATCAAAAAGCGCTTTGTTGGACTAAAAGTTTTCGACATACCTAGACACTTTTATATTAGTAATATTAATAGGCCAAGAATAATAGCATAAAATAAAACGATATTAAAAAGAATGATTATCATAATCAGTTGTTTTTTCGATAGATTAATTACTAATTAGACATTATTTTCTAAATAAAGCATATAAATATAGTTTTTTATATTAATTATAGACCCTACAATCACAAAGGATTACAATATGGCACGCTAAAATCACGGATTTAAACCCGTTTTCATTTTAACAATTAAATATAGCTGAGTTATTGATGAGCAAAAAATTACATATCAAAACTTGGGGTTGCCAAATGAATGAATATGATTCAACAAAAATGGCAGATCTCCTTGAATCCACCCATGGTTTAACTTTAACAGAAAATGCCGAAGAAGCAGATATTTTACTATTAAATACTTGCTCTATTCGAGAAAAAGCCCAAGAAAAAGTCTTTCATCAACTAGGCCGTTGGAAAAATTTAAAACAACATAACCCTGATATCATCATTGGTGTAGGTGGTTGCGTAGCATCACAAGAAGGTGCACATATCCGTAAGCGTGCTCCTTTTGTTGATATTATTTTTGGACCACAAACTTTTCATCGTTTACCCGAGATGATTGAACAAATTCGTAGTGGTAATGGTCATCATGTGGTTGATGTTAGTTTTCCTGAAATTGAAAAATTTGACCGTTTACCTGAACCTCGCAGTGAAGGTCCAACAGCTTTTGTTTCAATTATGGAAGGATGTAATAAATACTGTACTTATTGTGTGGTACCTTACACCCGTGGTGAAGAGGTGAGCCGACCTTGTGATGATGTAATTTATGAAATAGCTCAACTTGCTGAACAAGGTGTACGCGAAGTTAATTTACTGGGTCAAAATGTAAATGCTTATCGAGGGCCAACTTTCGATGGTGATATTTGTTCTTTCGCTGAACTACTACGCTTAGTTGCTGCTATTGATGGTATTGATCGCATTCGCTTTACAACTAGCCATCCAATTGAATTTACTGATGATATCATCGATGTATATCGTGATACGCCAGAACTGGTTAACTTTTTACATTTGCCGGTACAAAGTGGTTCTGACCGAGTGTTAAATTTAATGAAACGCACTCATACAGCAATTGAATATAAATCAATCATTCGTAAATTACGCAAAGTTCGTCCTGACATTCAAATTAGTTCAGACTTTATTGTTGGATTCCCTGGTGAAACCCAAGAAGATTTTGAACAAACCATGAAACTCATTGCTGATGTTAATTTTGATTTAAGTTATAGCTTTGTCTATTCAGCACGACCAGGTACACCTGCTGCTGAAATGGAAGATAACGTTTCTGAAGAAGAGAAAAAACAAAGGCTCTATATTCTCCAAGAACGAATCAATCAACAAGCAATGCAATTTAGTCGTCGCATGTTAAATACTGTGCAACGTATTTTAGTTGAAGGCCCTTCTAAAAAGGATCTTATGGAATTAACTGGACGAACAGAAAATAATCGTATTGTTAATTTTGAAGGTAGTCCGGATATGATTGGTAAATTTGTTGATGTTGAAATTACCGATGTTTATCCTAACTCATTGCGTGGTAAAGTAGTAAGAACAGAGGATCAGATGAATTTACGTGTGAGCGAATCACCAATATCGGTCATCTCTCGTACCCGTAAAGAAAACGATTTAGGTGTGGCTATCTATCAACCATAATTAAATAATGATTGAAATAATAATATAAACATGTTGATAAATTTTGGCTCAAAAGAACGTGTTTAAAATAAACGATTTGGGGACATATCTTTGAATATTACGACATATGAAACAATGCTTGAACCAGCAGATAATCAGCGGCTTAATAGTCTTTGTGGTCCTTATGATGACAATATCAAACAACTTGAACGACGATTAGGATTAGAAATAAACCATCGGGGTAATCAATTTGCTATTACTGGCGATACAATTTGTGCAAAAGCGGCAACTGAGATTTTACAATCGCTGTATAAACAAACTAAAGTAAAAGACAGTATTGTCGATATAGAACCAGAGCAGATACATTTAGCTATTAAAGAATCAGGTGCGTTAGAAAAAGCTAATGAACACGCACCTAGTTATGTTGATCTGCATGGTAGCAAACAAGTGATGATAAAGACCAAGCGAGGAGTAATAAAACCCCGCACGCCTAATCAAGCACAATATATTGCTCATGTATTAGATTATGATATCTCTTTTGGTATCGGTCCTGCTGGTACAGGTAAAACCTATTTAGCTGTAGCTGCCGCAGTTGATGCACTTGAAAAACAACAAGTTAGACGAATTGTATTAACACGCCCTGCAGTTGAAGCCGGTGAAAAATTGGGTTTTTTACCAGGTGATTTAAGCCAAAAAGTCGATCCTTATTTGCGTCCGCTTTACGATGCTTTATTTGAAATGCTTGGTTTTGAAAAAGTAGAAAAACTAATTGAAAAAAGTGTGATTGAAGTTGCACCGTTAGCTTATATGCGTGGGCGTACACTCAATGATGCATTTATTATTCTTGATGAAAGCCAAAACACAACGATAGAACAAATGAAAATGTTTTTAACGCGCATTGGTTTTAATTCTAAAGCGGTAATAACGGGTGATATAACCCAAATAGATTTACCTCGTCATCAAAAATCTGGGTTACGTCACGCAATAGAAGTATTAAATGAAGTTGAAGATATTAGTTTTAATTTTTTCAAGAGTGAAGATGTAGTTCGCCATCCTGTGGTAGCTAGAATTGTTAATGCTTATGAAAAATGGGAACAAAAAGAACATCTATAAACAGAATTTAGAGGAGTTAGATTATCTCTATTTCAGGTAAAACAAAAAAAGGCTATATTCGCGATCACTCCGCAGAAACAAACTTATTTTTGCGTAGAGCACTGTTTGCATTTGTCGTAATTATACTACTAATTTTTGTATTATTAGCCAATTTAGCTGATTTGCAAATATCGAATTTTAGTTATTACAGCACCAAATCGAACAATAATCGTATTGAAATTATTCCTATTCCTCCAAGTCGCGGTATGATTTATGATCGTAATGGCACGCCATTAGCGATAAATAATATTACCTATCAACTTAATATTGTTCCTGACAAAACTAAAAACCTTAATGAGCAATTTGAACAATTAAAAAAGATTGTTGATTTAACTGATGAAGATATTGAAAACTTCCAAAAGGAGCGACGAAATTATCGATCTCATCGTCCTGTACCACTTAAAGAAAACTTAACCGAAAAACAAATTGCTCGGTTTATTGTTGATCAGCATCGATTTCCTTTTGTATCGATTGTAAAAATTCAACATCGATATTATCCATACGGTGCTTCACTTACCCATATTCTTGGTTATATATCTAAAATAAACAGTCAAGATAAGCAACGTCTAGAAGAAGAAAATAAAGCTAGCAATTACGTGGCTACCTTTAATATTGGAAAAATGGGGATTGAACGATATTACGAAGATGTTTTACATGGCACGGCGGGTAACGAAAAGGTTGAAGTCAATAGCCGAGGTCGTATTGTTCGCTTACTTGAACAACATCCACCACAAGCGGGTGAAGATATCTATTTATCCATTAATCTCAAATTACAACTCTATATTGAATCACTGCTTGCTGGCCGTAAAGCATCGGTTGTTGCTATTAATCCAAATAATGGTGAAATATTAGCAATGGTATCAAGCCCAAGTTATGATTCAAACGACTTTGTAGGTGGTATTTCAAGTAAGAAATATAGTGAGTTACTTAATGATCCAAGTAAACCACTATTTAACCGTGCATTGCTCGGTGCTTATCCCCCAGCTTCAACTGTTAAACCATTTATTTCGATAGCAGCATTAAGTGAAGGCGTTGTTTCACCAAAAAGTGTGGTTAACGATCCGGGTTGGTGGCAATTACCGGGTACTGAAAGACGTTATCGAGACTGGTTAAAATGGGGACATGGTCATGTCGATGTATTACGAGCGATAGAAGAATCAGTAGATACCTATTTTTACCAAGTTGCATATGATATGGGGATAGATCGCTTAAATTTATGGATGACTAAGTTTGGTTATGGCCAGCGAACAGGCATTGATATTTCGCCTAGTGAAGAGACACGAGCTGTCATGCCAAGTCGTGAATGGAAATTAAAACGCCATAAAAAATCTTGGTTACAAGGAGACACTATTCCTGTCGGTATAGGTCAAGGTTATTGGACAGCAACGCCAATGCAAATGGCTAAAGCATTAACTACACTAATTAATAATGGTAAAACCTATACACCACACTTTTTATTATATAAAAAGAGCGACATTATCAATACCAATCAAAATCAACCACTGATTGATCCATCAAAATATATTGAAAAAAACAGTCTTGTTGATGTTAATCCAACCTATTGGGCATTAGCAAAAGAAGGTATGCACCGAGTAATGTTTGGTGCTCGAGGCACCGCGCGTAAAGTTTATGCAGGCGCTAAATATCAAGCCGCGGGTAAATCAGGTACTGCTCAAGTTTATGGTTTAAAAGAAAACGAAACCTATAACGCACATAGAATACCTGAACATTTACGCGATCATGCTTTATTTATTGCTTACGCACCTTACGATAAACCGAAAATAGCCTTAGCGATTGTTCTAGAAAATGGGGGAGGAGGAAGCTCCAACGGTGGTGCAGTCGCACGTAAGATACTAGATTATTATCTTGAAGGTGATAACTCAACGGAATTAAACGATGAATCACCTAATACAGGACATGAAGATTAATGATGAATAATATTAAGAAATCTTTTTGGCAAAAGATACATATCGATCCGCTTTTTTGCTTATTTATCTCTTTACTACTTGGTTATAGCCTTTATATTCTATGGAGTGCTAGCGGCCAAGATATAGATATGATGCAAAAAAGAGTGATTCAAATATTACTTGGTTTTTTTGTGATGATTGTCTTTGCACAGTTTTCACCAAGAAGTTATGAACAGTGGGCACCTTATCTTTATATTGCCTGTATTTTTATATTACTATTGGTTGATATTTTTGGCTACACCAGTAAAGGCGCTCAACGCTGGTTAGACTTAGGAGTTATTCGTTTTCAACCCTCAGAAATTGCTAAAATTGCTGTTCCTTTAATGGTAGCTAAATTTATTCATCGTGATGGTTGCCCTCCACCACTAAAAACGACCTTACAAACATTAGCTATTATCGGTGTGCCAACACTATTAGTGGCAATGCAACCCGATTTGGGAACTGCTATTTTAATTGTCATGTCTGGTATTTTTATTATCTTTTTGGCTGGTATTAATTGGCGATTTATTCTTGTTGCTTTGATATTGTTGGCTATCTTTGTACCGATTATGTGGTTCTACTTAATGCATGATTATCAACGTGAACGAGTATTAACGCTAATTAATCCTGAACGTGACCCTAATGGTACTGGCTATCATATTCTTCAATCTAAAACAGCAATTGGATCAGGTGGAATATGGGGCAAAGGCTGGCTAGAAGGTACCCAGTCACAGTTAGAATTTTTACCTGAACGCCATACTGATTTCATCTTTTCAGTCATCGCAGAAGAGTTTGGCTTTATTGGCTCGATTATTTTGCTAGTCTTATTCTTATGCTTAATAATTAGAGGTTTGATTATTGCTTCTCAAGCACAAACGACTTTTGGCCGAATCCTTTCTGGTGGTTTAATTTTGGTCTTTTTTGTCTATGTATTTATTAATATCGGTATGGTCAGTGGAATATTGCCAGTAGTTGGTGTACCATTACCACTAATAAGTTATGGTGGCTCATCATTAGTCGTTTTAATGGCAAGTTTTGGCATTATGATGTCTATTCACACTCATCGATATATGTTATCTAAAAACATTTAACGGAATTTTTATAAATGAAAAAGAAATTTAAATTATCTTTTGGATTATTAGTGCTCGCAATATGTTCTTCTGCTTCTGCGGAAATGGCTTTTCCTATACCGGCTATTCCACAACTAGATGCTGAAGCGTATATCTTAATGGATGCCAAATCTGGCGAAATTTTAGCGCAATATAATGCGGAACAACAACGTGATCCAGCAAGTTTAACTAAAATGATGACAAGTTATGTTGTTGGTCAAGCCTTAGAATCAGGCCGAATTAAAAATGATGATATGGTATTAGTGAGTAAAGATGCTTGGGCAACAGGTAACCCAGTATTAAAAGGCTCATCATTAATGTTTTTAGAAGTCGGTAAGACTGTTTCGGTCTCTGATTTAAATAAAGGTATCATTATTCAATCGGGTAACGACGCATGTATTGCTATGGCTGAACATGTTGCAGGTAGCCAAGGTGCTTTCGTTAATTTGATGAATGAATATGCGAAAAAAATTGGATTACAACACACTCATTTTGAAACTGTGCACGGACTTGATGCACCGGGTCAATATACCACAGCTAAAGATATGGCGTTGTTAGGTCAGGCTTTAATCCGTGACTTACCAAAAGAATATGCAATTTATAAAGAAAAAGAATTTACCTACAATCTTTCTAAACCTCAAATGAATCGTAATGGATTACTTTGGGATACTACATTAAATGTAGATGGCATTAAAACTGGACATACTAACGCAGCCGGTTATAACCTTGTTGCTTCTGCTGTTGATGGTAATACACGTTTAATTTCAGCGGTATTGGGTGGTCGAACATTTAAAGGTCGTGAAGAAGAAAGTAAAAAATTACTTACGTGGGGATTCAGATTCTTTGAAACGGCAAATCCAGTAAAACCCAATGATCCACTCGCGATTGAGTCAATTTGGTATGGTGATGAAAATAAAGTTAAATTAGGTGCGATCAATGGCGCTTATATCACAGTGCCGAAAGGTCGTTCAGCAGATGTTAAAGTGCAATATACCATTGATGATTATATTTATGCACCAATAACCAAAGGAACCGCGGTTGGTAAAATTCAATTTTTATTGGATGATAAAGTTATCAATGAACAATCTTTAGTTGCGCTTGAAAATATTGAGGAAACTGGATTCTTCGGCGGCATTTGGGATTGGATATGTTTACAATTCCATAAATTATTTAATTAATTTTTTCTTAATAACCGCTGTGTGACTTTTGTTTACGCAGCGGTTTTTTATTTTAAGCAAAATTTGATTTTATCAAGCATTAATTATCTCTAATTTAGGCGTTCAAAAACCCCGTTCCTCAACTTTTTTTGTCTAAGTAGATACATCAGCAAGATAGATTAAGATTCGAGAAATTGTTGAAAAGATCTGTTCTAAAATTGATTCGACAAACAATGGTAAAGCAGAAAATAGATACGATAACATCGTTAGCCCACATAATAATGTAAGCGGGTAGCCGACCACAAAAATTGATAGTTGTGGTGTAAATCTATTTAATAAGCCCAATGACAGATTAATAATAAGTAATAATGTCATTAATGGTAATGCCAACATAATACCGTTATTAAATAATAGACCCGTTATTTCGATTAAGGCTAAATAGCCGTTTTGTTTTAAAGGATAGGCCGTAATAGGAATGATATCAAAACTGTTAGCTAATCCGTAAAGTAACCATAGATGACCATCTAAACTTAGAAATATCAACATAGCAATAATATTAATTAAACGTGATAATACCGAGGTTGATGGACCGCTGATAGGATCATAAAAAGTGGCCATTCCTAATCCCATTTGCATACTAATTAACTCCCCCGAAAATCTAACCGTCATAAAGGTAAGTTGTATTGTAAAACCAATTAGGATGCCAATCATGATTTGCTGAGCAATAATCCAGATGCCCATTAATGAATAAAGGGTAAGGTTGTCGTCTAACTTTGGTAAAGGTAACACAATGACAATAAGTATTGCTAAACCTATTTTTACACGGTTTGGTACTTCTTTTTCGCCAGTGATTGGTGCGACCATAATTAAAGCTAAAATACGAACAAAAGGGAGAAAACTTGATTGAACCCAAGCAAAAAAATCAATATTCAATAGATCGACAATAGCTAAATCCATTAAGGTTAACTTGTTAGGTTGGGAATGCTAGTGATGACAAGGCGAATATAGTCGATCATTGTGGTTAGCATTGATGGACCTAAAATAATTAATACTAGAATAACAGCCAAAATTTTTGGGATGAAAGATAACGTCATCTCATTAATTTGGGTTGCTGCTTGTAGTAAACTGATGATTAATCCTGTGACCAGTGCCGCTATTAATAAAGGACCAGCAAGCGATGCTGCAACCTTGATGGCTTGTATGGCGAAATGGCTAATATATTCAGATGGCATTATATTCCTTTACTTTAACTAAAAAAACTTTGTGCTAACGAACCTAATAGTAAGTGCCAGCCATCAGCTAATACAAACAACATAATTTTAAATGGTAGAGATACCGTTGCGGGTGGGACCATCATCATCCCTAACGCCATTAAGGTACTGGCGACAACTAAATCAATTACTAAGAAAGGAATAAACAGTGTAAAGCCAATTTGAAAAGCGGTTTTGAGTTCACTAACGATAAAAGCCGGCACCAAAATTCGTAGTGGGATATCTTCACGAGTTTGAATTTCATTCGTATGAGACATATTTACAAATAACCCTAAATCGCTTTCACGAGTCTGAGAGAGCATAAATTCACGAAGCGGTTTTGTTGCTTCATTTAACCCTTCTTGCATGGTGATTTGTTGTTTCGAATAAGGCACATACGCCTCTTGATATATTTTATCGAGTGTTGGTGACATAATAAAAAATGTCATAAATAACGCAATGCCTATTATCACTTGATTAGGCGGTGCAGATTGTGTGCCAAGTGCACTTCGCAATAATCCTAATACAATAATGATCCGAGTAAAACTCGTCATTAGTAGTAGAATAATAGGGATAAAAGTGAGTAAAGTTAAAAAGACTAAGGTTTCAACAGGTAAAGACCAACTTTGTCCTTCTTGATAGGGTGTTTGAGAAACAATTGTTAATGGTGATAATTGAGCAAAACTACATTGACTAAAAAACAGTACGTTTAGCAAAATAATATGTATTAACCGCACTATGTTACCTCTTGTCTAACACAGATTGTAATATCTGATTAAACAGGTTACTTTTTGACAATTGCTCAACCTCAGCGGGCTCAGCTAATAACATTTCAGTGCGTTGTTCATTTATGGTATGCAGTAATGTCATTTGTTGTGCAGTAACACCAACTACCAGTAATTGATGATCAACATAAACCAGAAGAATTCGCTCTTTAGCACTTATATTATAAGTTGCTTTAATATCAATGAATTGTTTCGTAGACTTTTTCCAACCAATTCGTTTTATTATCCATGCTAAAAATAAGATAATAGCAATTACACAAAAAAATGCCATGCCGATCTGGCTATATAGGCTTGATTCTACGGGAATGGCGGATAAATTTTGGTTCATGGTTATCTCATTTTTAACGGCTTAATCTACGAACACGTTCTGATGGAGTAATAATATCGGTAATTCGTACTCCATAATTATCTCCAACTACAACGATTTCACCTTGCGCAATTAAATAGCCATTAATAAGGATGTCTAAAGGTTCACCAGCTAAGCCGTCTAAGGCTATAACTGAACCCTGAGTTAAATTTAAAAGATCTTTAATGGCCATTTTGGTTCGACCAAGTTCTACGCTTAGATTAACTGGAATATCTAGGATAAGGTTAATATCTTGCTTTTTTACGTCTGTTGGTTGTGGTGAAAGGGTTTCGAAAATAGCTTCTTTCATTACTGATTCATCACTAATATTTAGTTGGCTATCATCACTTGGTATATCACTCATTGAACACTCCTTCATTCAATTGTTCTAAAACTGGATTGCTTATCTGATCTACTTGGATTGCATATTGTTTATTGACGCTACCATAATGACCTTTTAATACTGGTACACCGCCAATGGTGACATCAAGGCTTGTTGGTTTTTCGATATCCAAAATATCACTGACTTTTAATGCTAATAATTTGGCAACAGTTGTTTGAATGTTTGTAAAGTTTGCGACTAACTCAACGGTTGATTGTTTAATACCACTCGTCAGTGAGCTCATCCACACGTTATCATCTTGGTGAGTTTGGTTTTCTATCGGTGGTTTAATTAATAGCTCTTTAATTGGTTCAACCATTGCATAAGGAATACATATGCAAAATGTTCCTTTAAAATTACCAATTTCGACTAAAAATGATGAAGTTAACACAACATCGTCAGGCGAGCTGGTAATGTTGGTAAATTTGCTTTCTACTTCAGAGCGGATGTATTCGGTTTCAATGTTGTATACGTCAATCCAGGAACTTTGATAAGTAGTTAATGCTAGACCTAATACTCGTCGAATAATCTCTTGCTCAGTATGAGTAAACTCTCGTCCTTCAGTATCAACATTAGTAGTATGGCCATCCCCACCAAAAAGAGTATCAACAACAATAAATACTAATTCAGGTGAAAATGAAAATAAGCAACTTCCCCGCAAAGGGTTAAGATGAACTAAATTTAAATGATTGGTTGCTGAAACATGTGAAAACTCTTTAAACGTTTGGGGTTCAATGGGTGAGGTTATAACATCAGTATTTCGGCGTAATAAATTAAATAATCCAATTCTAAATTGACGTGCAAAGCGTTCATTAATAATCTCTAACGCGGTTAGTCTTTCTGGGATAAAGCTATGTTTAACTGATATATCATAAGGCTTAACTTCAGTCCGTTTACTTTGTTGTAAATGATAATTTTGCTCAGCATCATTTTTTATGCTGGCTGAATTATTTTGTGAATGCAAAGATTCACTTTTATCGGTATTAGGTTGAAGCTTATCAGACATGATAATTACCTTACAATGAAATCAGTAAATAGAACTTCATCAATTTTTACTGAATGTTTTGCATCATATTGGCGAGATAATGCCATTTTTATCTGCTCTTGTAATTCAAGTTTGCCTGACTCTTTCTTTAAATTATTAACGTACTGTTTTGAAGTTAACAAAAGTACGTCACTTCTTACTTCAGGAAGATAATCTAATAAAACGGTTTTTTGTTCTTCATCAGCGACGCGTAACACCATACCAACGTATAGAATTTTATTGATTTCTAAATTTTCTTTAGATGGTGGAAGTGAAATTGTGAAAGGTTTTAATGTTAAAAAAACCGGTGATAACACTTCTGGTTCTACATGGGGCGTCGTTTTAGGAGAGTCTTGTAACCATAAATAAGCAGCAAAACCTGTTGCTAAAAGGGTAATTAAAATAAGTACTAGATTTAAAATACTTATTTTTTTCTTGGTAGTTTGCATATTTATTATTGTCTCAATGAAAATTAATGAAATGTCTATTTAAATAGCCAAAAATTACCAAAATAATAAATCATGCTTTGAGAATTAATTGGAAGAATAGGCAGTAAAAATATGACCTATTCAACCTTTTTAATCTCTAGCTATCAAAACATAGTACTGTTTCAAATACTATTATTTAGGCAAAAATACTTAATCCTGATTGAACAATGTTTGATGGATGATCAAGTTCATGAAGTGTTTGATTTTTATCGTCCATTAATTGCTCTATTTCAAACTCTTGTTTGTAAGGTGATGAGGAGTCATTCATCATTGAAAAATCACTAATATCGGTCTGCTCTAACATAATACCTTGTTCTTCCAATGAAGTTCTTAATTGCGGTAAAGCTGATTCTAACACGCTTTTAACCATATTATGTGCAACAGCCATGTGAAGGTTCATTTTGTCATCAACTATTGCCAATTTAATATGCAGCGAACCCAATTCTTCAGGATGTAATTTGATTTCCGCATTTTGGATACCTTGACGACAAACGAGACTAATTTTTTCGTTTAATGTTTTTTGCCATTCAGTAATATCCATTGGCATAGGTAAATTTATATTTAACGTTTTTTGACTTTCAATTAATGGTGTTGATGTGGTTAATTGATTTGGGCTATGGACTAGTAATGTAGGTTCTTGTTCAAAGTGGCTAATATCAAAATTGGTGATAGGTAAATCGATATTGTTATTTTGAGTATTAGTAAGAGTTGGTAATGGTTGATTTGAGGTTTTAACTGAATTTATATTGGTTGATATATTATGTTCATCATTCGTTAGCAAACTCGTTTGTTTATTTGGCTTAATGATTACTTGTTCACTACTATTAATAATAGTTAGAATTTCTGCTGCTTTTTCATCTACATTGATATCATCAGAAACTGGTGCCTTTAAAAGTATATCATTAGCTGTAGTATTAATTTTTAATTCACGTATTGCTGGCTGTTCAGTATGATTATGCTCATTATTAATTATAGGCTGTTCATCGACTTGCAAAGTTAGTGGAAATAGTGTGAATAATTCATCACTATCTTCCTCTTCTTGATCATCTAATTGATGATCGAGTTTGTTCTCGAGAATATTAGCTTTGGCTAGGCTATTATTTTCGCCTTGTTTTTCATTAAACTGTAATAAAAGCTGAAAAAAATCGTCTTCAATAATTGATACTTCATTCAATTCTATAGGTGATATTAATGGGATATCACTAAATTGATTAATATTCATTCAACATTCTCCTTGCTAACTGCTGCTGTGCAAATTCATCGGTTAATTTTTGTTGTAAACGGCTTTGCTGTAGCAGTAGTTTTTTATCTTGTTTATCCAATAATGTGGTGTAAGTATTGAGACTTTTTTGTGATTGATTTAGCTCATTGGTGATCTGTTTTTGTTTAATTTCTAAAGTTAACAATAACTTTTTTTGTTGTGTGATCCCTTGCTCAATAGCAGTAATAAAAGCATTAAAATTGTTCAGTTCTGATCCTGTAATGCCAACTGATAACGCTTTATTTAAGCGCTGTTGGTACTCATTATAGTAATCATTCAATACATTTAGTTGTGATTGAGCATTACGCTTATTATCATGCGCATTTTTTAATTTAATCAATTTGTCGTCGACTGATTTTTCAGCTAACTTTTTTAATGTTAAAAAGGCAAATTTACCATTATATTGATTGGCCATTGTTCTTTCCTAAGTTTGAATCAACAATTCTTGTTAACTGTTGATAAGCGTCTTGATAACTACAATGTTCATAAATTCCTTGTTGTAAAAATTGTTGCATAGCAGGAAAAAGCGTTATTGCCTTATCTAATAAAGGATCGGTTCCTGCTACATAAGCACCAACATTAATTAAGTCACGATTTCGTTGGAAACTTGAAAATAATTGCTTAAATAACCGTGATTTTTTTTCGTCTTTGGTTAGTTCTGTCATCACGCGACTTATTGATGCTTCAATATCAATAGCTGGATAATGACCTGATTCGGCAAGAGAACGGGATAAAACAATATGTCCGTCGAGAATTGCTCTAGCTGAGTCAGCGATAGGATCTTGCTGGTCATCACCTTCGGTTAGCACGGTATAAAAAGCGGTAATAGCGCCTTTGCCTTCTGCGTCATTACCGGCTCTTTCAACTAATGCTGGTAATTTTGCAAATACTGAAGGTGGATATCCTTTAGTCGCTGGTGGTTCACCGATCGCTAAGGCTATTTCACGTTGTGCCATGGCGTATCGTGTTAATGAATCCATAATGAGTAATACATTAAATCCTTGGTCACGAAATTTTTCAGCAATTTTAGTCGCGTAGGCTGCACCTTGTAGACGTAATAATGGCGATACATCAGCAGGCGCGGCAACAACAACAGATCGAGCTAAGCCCTCTTCACCTAAAATATTTTCAATAAAATCTTTTACTTCTCGACCTCGCTCACCGATTAAACCAACCACAATAATATCGGCTTTGGTGTATCTTGCCATCATGCCAAGTAAAACACTTTTACCAACGCCTGAACCTGCAAAAAGCCCCATTCGCTGACCTTGACCAACGGTTAATAATGCATTGATTGCACGAATGCCAACATCGAGAACTTGATGAATTGGTGTTCGGGTTAGCGGATTTAGTGTTTTATTAATTAATCCTTCATATTCGATATCTTCAGGTAATGGTTTGCCATCGAGAGGTTTTCCCATTGCATCGACAACTCGGCCTAATAACCCCATACCAATTGGTAAAACTTTGTGGCTAAAATGTGTTAAATCGTATTGTGATGTATAAACTCTTGCATCGAGTAATATGCCATCTGTTGATTCAAACGGCATGAGGTATAGTGTTTTTCCTTTAAAACCAATTACTTCACACTCAACCGCTTGGATTTTGCCATCTAATTGTCGTTCAACAAAACAGTTGGATCCTAATGGTAGTTTTAAACCAATAGCTTCTAGAACAAGACCAGACGCTTTAACCAATCGACCATATTGACGAATTAAAGATGCAGACTCTAATTTCTGTTTAGCACTATCAATTTTAGTTGCCCATTGTGTACAAAAGCTCACCTTAACGCTCATCTCCATGCACTGTGTCTGAAATAATTTGCCAGTGATTGTTTATACTTGCGTCGATCTCATTTGTTTGAGTAAATATTTTGCAGCCACCTAATTCTATATTTGCATCGGTAATAAATTGCCATTCGTTTTTTAGTTGATCATCTAGTAGTGGTTCTAGCCATAAAAAATCATTCGGATTGATTCGAACCACTATCGGTGGGTTGGCAATTGCATTTTGTTCAATTAATGACTTGATCGAATGCATTAATTGTTTTTGTTTTAATTTGGATAACGAACCAACAGTTTTTTCAGCGGCAAGTAAAGCGAGATCAAATAGCTTTGGTACAATTTTTTCATCAATTTGATTAATTGACTGCTGAAAATGAATTGCTAGATTTTTGATGGATTCAACAGTATTTAATTTTTCTTCGTTTATCTGTTGTTCTATTTTCTCCAGGCCTTCTTGTTGGCCTATTGTTAACCCTTCCTCATACCCTGTTTGTTTACCAATATTGAAACCTTCTTCTTTACCTAGATTAAAACCTTCTTGATAGGCTTCTTCTCGTGCTTGTTGTTTGATATTTTCAAGTTCTAGCGTTATTTCAGGGCTATTAATATCAATAAAATTGGTATCGGCCTCATCGACTATTTCAAGTTCTGGTTCACACTCTTCTAGCTCATCGGTTTCAGGAATGAGTGGTGATGATTCTGCTAAATCTTGAAAGTGTAATGGTTTCCAAGTTAAGGTATTAGCTTGATTATACATATTCATCATCACCGCTACTTAAGATCATTTCACCGGTTTCAGCTAAACGACGAGCAATAACCAAAATTTTCTTCTGTTCGGTTTCAACTTGTGACAAGCGCACTGGTGGTCTGTTTTCTAAATCTTCACGTAATATAGATGCAGCACGTTGCGACATATTCGATAATAATTTTTCCCGTAATGGTTCTGTCGCACCTTTCAGGGCAATAATTAAGGTTTCATTATCCACATCTTTGAGTAGACGTTGGATACTTCTATCATCCACATCAACCAGATTTTCGAATAAGAACATTTCATCAATGATTTTTTGAGCTAACTCATTGTCATAATCACGTAATGCATTGATAACCAATTCTTCTTGTTGTGATTTCATCAGGTTGATGATTTCTGCTGCGGTGCGGATACCACCCATATTATTAAGTTTAATATTTTGTCCATGTAGTAAAGTTGATAACGATGTTGATAATACCTCTAACGCTGAAGGCTCTACTCCGCCGAAGGTTGCAATACGTAGCATTACATCATTACGCAGATCATCATCAAATAGATTTAATATTTCAGCAGCTAAGTCACGATTTAAGTGAACTAAAATTGTGGCGATAATTTGTGGATGCTCTTTCTTAACTAAATCAACAGCTCTGGCCGCATCAACAAAGTTAAGCATTTTTAAGCCATCGGTAGTATCTTCAATATCGGTATCTAGAAGTTCATCAAGTAGACGGCTGGCTTTATCACTACCAATTGATTTTTCGAGAACTTTTCGTAGATAGCCATTAGTATCGGTATTTAATACGGCACAATCATCAAGTGTGGTTTGACACTCATTAAGAATATTTTTGAGTTGTTCTTGTGTTAATTGTGGTAATCCCATCATGGCACTACTAATTTGTTGTACCTCTTTATGGTCTAAAAATTGCATTACTTTTGCAGCTAATTCTTCACCTAAAATCATTAAAATTGTCGCTGCTTTTTGAGATTCACTTAAATTCATTACTCGGTGTCCTTCTTGTTCATCCAACCACGAATAATGAGAGCCATTACACGAGGATCTTTTTCGACAATTTTTCGGATGTATTGCTGTTGTTGCATATTATCTTCAAAAATTTTCTGTTGCAGTTTACTGTGTGCTTTATAATCAAGCTTATCTTCAGCGCCCATCGTGCCGTCAGATTTATCCGTATTGAGGTATTGTCTTTGAATCTTAATCCATACCGAACGCAGTACTTTTCGCCATGCATACCATATTATTAAGATATAAATTAGATATTTAATTGCCGTTTTCAGCATGTCGTAAACTTCATGTTTTTGTAAAAAGGTGATGGCGTCATTTTCATCATCTATTTGATCTGTAAATTTCAAATTTGCCACCGTTAATGAATCACCACGCAAGTCAGAAAATCCCATAGCTTGACGTGCTAGTGCTTCAATATGAGTAAGCTCTTCTTTATCGAGTTTTAC
This sequence comes from Gilliamella sp. B3023, assembly GCF_026536845.1. Classification (NCBI taxonomy): domain Bacteria; kingdom Pseudomonadati; phylum Pseudomonadota; class Gammaproteobacteria; order Orbales; family Orbaceae; genus Gilliamella; species Gilliamella sp. B3023. The sequence continues at coordinate 246,928 of NZ_JAFNNH010000001.1, read as the reverse complement.
CCATTTTTCGATCGCTTCATTTTTTTGATTTTCTTCATTTGACGATGCAACTTCATTGATTGTCGCAAATTTATAATTAACTAGAACCGCGACAGATAAGCGCTTGATACGGCCTTCAGGAATTTTGCTATGAATAATTTGACGATTAACTTCAAAGTTCAACGTATTATTGGATTGTAAATGATACATTTTTTGCTTGTCGTCTTTATCTTTTACTTCATTCTCTCCATCAATTGGTGCACTTGGTGTGGGTACTGGTTGGTTAGATAAAGCGCCTGGTACACCACCAATAGCATTGCTTGATGCTAATTGACGGTTTTCAACTTGCTGCTTACTGCGAATGGTTTGATTGTTAACATCGCTATTAGGATCATAGATTTCGGATGTTGATTCCTGACGGCTAAAGTCAATGTCAGCATTAACTTGAACTTTAACATTTTGTTTACCTAAAATCGGTATAATGATTTTTTCTACGCGTTCACGCACCAAATTTTCGATTCGTTCACTATATTCTAATTGGGCAACATTAACGTTAGTATCGCGGTATTTTTCTCCAGTCAATAAATTACCGTTTTGATCGATGATAGTGACTTTATCCGCTTGTAATTCCGGCACACTACTTGAAATTAAGTGGATAATAGCGTCAATTTGACCTTGAGATAGCGAGCGACCAGGTAATAAAGTTAATGCGACTGATGCAGAAGGGAATTTTCTTTCTCTAACAAATAAAGAGGGTTTTGGCATAGCTAAATGCACTCTGGCATCATCAACACTACTAATGATTGAAATCGTTCTGGATAATTCGCCTTCTAATGCTCGTTGATAATTGATTTGTTCATTGAACTGGCTCATTCCAAAACTTTCTTTATCAAGCAGTTCAAAACCGATAGCACCGCCTTTAGGTAAACCTTGTTGAGCAATTCGTAGGCGAGTATCATAAATTTTATTTTCGGGAATTAAGATCGTTGTACCGGATGATGAAAACTTATAAGGAATATTCATCTTATCAAGTTGGCTAATGATTTCACCGCCATCTTTATCATTCAAATTACTAAATAGCACACCGTAATCATCACTCTTAAGCCATAAATAGGTGATACTACTTATAGCTATTACGATCACTCCTACAATAAGGAGCAGCATTTTTCGATTTTGTTTTAATTGATTGATAAATGGTAACTTATTCAATATTGATTCGCCTTTGTTACCTACTGACTGGCTATCCATATGTATCCTAATTCTAAACAGGTTAGATTAATTCTAGGGTCTATTATCTGTGTATTTATAAAAATCAATAGCTAAAAAAGCACATGCTTTACCCTTTAGTTATCGCTTTTAGATTGTTATCTTTGTGATAATTTAAGCGGTAATTTTATTAAGATGAATATAATTAATATGATGAACAGTATCGAGGCTTTTAATCCGGCAACTAAATTGGATTTTTCTTCGAATCAACAGGTAAGTAAAGAGCAAAATTTTGTTGCTGAATTAAAAATGGCATTAGATAAAATTAGCCAAACTCAAATTGAGGCAAGTAAGCAAGCTAAAGCTTTTGAAATGGGTGAACCTAATGTTTCATTAAATGAAGTAATGGTTAATATGCAAAAGTCTTCGGTTTCATTGCAATTTGGCGTGCAAGTTAGAAATAAGTTAGTAGCCGCGTATCAAGAAATCATGAATATGAATGTTTAATTTATTAATGATTCTATTTGTTTAAAAATCGTCATTCATTAGCTGCCAATTTTTATCAAAAATTGGTTTTCATCTATATTGTTAAAAAGTCAGCATACTATTCACCTTTTATAACCTTAACAAGTTTAATTTAATAATAAAAAAAGTTTGAGGAGTGGGGTTTTTGGCACTTTAAAATCGCTAAAAACCCCGCTCCTCAATTATTTTTAGTCTATTTTTTTGATTACTTAGTGAATTATGTTAGGTTGGCAATTTTTTGGTAACTATCTATTTTAGTTTGATAATTAACCTGCTCGCCAATGAGTTTGGTAAGTTCACCATGCCGTAGATGTATTAATTGTTCTAATTGCTCTTGATAACCCAAAATATTATTGATATACATTCGAATAATATCTTGCTGAGGTAATGCTATAGTATCTGTAACATTTAGTTGGATATCTTTAGATAATTGGTGGTATTGAGCTTGCCAGCTGATTAATGATTCCCAGTTTTCTTTTTGTGCATTAATTAGCATTTGCTCAACAACATAATTAAGCTTTTCATATTGTTCTAATAATAAATTATTATTTAAAACTGATATTCCCATAACTATGCTATCTCCCGCCAAGCTTGAGCAATGTTATCAAGCAAATTAAAACAGACTTGCAGTTTGTCTTTATCATTATGTAAATTGGCTAAAACCAACTGCTGACTGATGTATTGATATAATTGATCTAAATTTTCGGCAATTTCACCACCTTGCTCTAGATCAAGTGAACTCTTAAGTCCATTATCTATAATATTAATTGCTTTCGAAATGGCTTGCCCTTTGCCTGCAATATTCCCTTTTTCTATATATAACTCAGCTAAACGAATAGCATTAAGTGCGCCCTCGAATAATAAAACAATAAGCTGATGTGGCGAAGCCTGATTAACACTCGTTTCTAAATTAACTTGCTTATAAGCTTGAACTCCCATTTTTATATTCCTTATTTTTTCATGTTCGCCATCATTTCGAATTGCGTGGTTAAGTAATTGCTCATACCATTTAATTCATTGATCAAGATATCTAATTTAGTAAACTGCACGCGATAACGTTCAATAGTTTGGTCAATAGAGTTGTTAACTTGATCATAGCGTTTATCTAATGATTTTAAGGTTGAGTTTAAGCCGTTAGTTGCGGTATCAATCATACCATCACTATCAATGAAGCTACTCACTTTGGCACATACTTCGTTAGCTATGCCTGTCGTTTCACCATCACCAATAAATAGCATGGCGACTGCTTCACTGTTTTCTTTGAGGGCTTTTTCTAATTCGTTTTCTTTAATAATTAGCTTGCCATTACTATCCATATTGATACCGATTTGAGCCAATACAGAGATTTCACCAGCTTGACCTTTCGAAAAGATAGATCGGATACTTTGATCTATATTACGTAGTGTTGAATCACCAACCAGTGGTCCATTATTACTATTTAATTCATCTGAATTGGCATCACTAGCAGTAAATTGAGTTAAGGCTGATATCGTTGATTGTAATTGATTAAATGCCTCCACCCACTCTTTAAGTGCCTCTTGGGTTTTTTCGTTATCCGCGGTAATAGTTAAATTTTGCGATGTGGTGGTTACTGCTTTTAAAGTGATATCAACGCCAGGGATGACATCTTTAACGGTATTTGATGCACTATTGACGGTAATACCATTAAAACTAAATTTAGCATCTTGCGCTTTAGCGATTTCGCTCATTGCTGATGAATCAGCTTGATTAATATCAAAACCAACTAATGAATTGAGTTTTTCATCATCGGATGATATTGAAGTTATAGTTTGTTGTTCACCTGTTTCTTTAGATGTGATAACCAGTTGATAGCTATCGGTTCCTGAACGAACAATTGTGGCATTAACGGGAGATTCACTGATTGAACCATCTTCATTAACCACTTTAGCTTGGTTAATTGCATTTGCGATTGATTCTAAGGATGTTTCATCTTTACCTAAAGTGACATTTAATTTTTGACCATTAGCTTGTTCGATGGTGATTGTTCGCGTTTCATTATTGTTACCTAACGCTGTTTGTTTATCGTTTATTGTATTAGTAGCAACGCTGTGTGCGCTTGCAAGTTGTTGCACACTCACTGCATAATTACCTAATTGAGCATTGCTACTTACGTTAGTAGTAAAGTAGTTGTCATTGCCCGATACCGTTCTAGCTTGGAACAGCTCTTTTTTTTGTAGTTTTGCTGTTGCGCTATTAAATGTTGATAATGCACTTTTTAATTTGCCAAAACCGCTTATTTTATTATTAATTGTTTTTTGCTGTGCTTTTATTGGCGTAAGACGGTTTTTTTCTACCGCTTCTAATTGATCTAATACTTCATTTAAATCAATACCAGAACCAATCCCCAATATACTCATTGCCATGTTTTATTATCCTATTATAAATTCTTTCATCTCTTGTTTTATCGACTGATGTAATAAAAAGTTTAGATATTTTTACTAATAAATAATTAGGTTTTGGCAATGCATATATTGCTAGGCGATTTTATCTATTCAAAAACCAGTTATTTATTCAGTTATCAATGTTATATCCATATCAATTTTGCTCTGTAAAAAGATGTAGGTGACTTATCGCTGCTGGAGTTATAAATTATCCTTTTAATCAATGAGCTTTGATATTCCAGAGTGTTAAAAGCTAAATGTTTTTCTAAATGGTTTTAAGGATGGTGGGCGTAATTTAAAAATAAAATTAAGTAGTGATCTTTCTAATATAATTTCTATTATTAGTAAATATATTGCAATTATTTAAATAGATAGGAGTTTAGGCGCTTTTGCCGTGGCCTTTATTAAATAAGGCTATCAACTGTTTTTTACCGATTAATTTACATATAAAAATGTATTAGGACCTCTGATCGTTTTATCAAACTTAATTAGTTATTCGGTTTTATTCGACGACATAAAATAAAAATTAAAAAAATATTAAAGTTTCTTTTTTTAATACCGATAACTAAATCATCAGCAAAAGTATTGAATAATATTTTCAATATCTCGTTGATCTAACTAATCATATTAAAGGAGATAAAAATGGCACAGGTAATTAATACCAATACTATGTCTTTAATGGCAAGAAACAATCTGAATAATTCTCAAAGTGTTCTTGGAACTGCAATTGAGCGTCTATCATCAGGTATGCGTATCAACAGCGCTAAAGATGATGCAGCAGGTCAAGCAATCGCTAATCGTTTTTCTTCAAATATTCGTGGTTTAACTCAAGCTGCACGTAATGCAAATGACGGTATCTCTTTAGCTCAAACAACTGAAGGTGCATTAAACGAAATTAATAACAACGTTCAACGTATTCGTGAATTGACTGTTCAAGCGGCAAATGGTACAAACTCTCAAAGCGATTTAGAATCAATTCAAAACGAAATTGATCAACGTTTAGAAGAGATAGACCGTGTATCTAAACAAACTGATTTCAATGGCACTAAAGTATTATCTGCTGATAAAACACTTAAAATACAAGTGGGTGCAAATGATGGCGAAACTATTGAAATCAATTTGAAAAAAATTGACAGTACTGAACTCGGTTTAGCTTCATTTAATGTTTCTTCAAGCCCAACAGCAGATCCTTTAAAAACACTTGATGCAGCATTATCAAAAATTGATGAATTACGTGGTGAGCTTGGTGCGGTACAAAATCGTTTTGAGTCAACTGTAACTAACATCAACAATACAGTAAATAACTTAAGCTCTGCGCGTAGCCGTATTGAAGATGCAGATTATGCTGAAGAAGTCTCTAATATGACTCGTGGTCAAATTTTACAACAAGCAGGTACTTCAGTATTAGCACAAGCTAACCAAGTACCTCAATCTGTACTGTCTTTATTACAATAAAGCATACCTCTAAAATTTTACTTTAATTTTTATACTATAGTAATAATGGTATTTTTTAATACCATTATTGCTAATAATGTTAATTACCTATTTTTTAATACTTTATTCTTGCCATTAACTCAGTCAATTATCGTCATAATATTCCTTAGCATTTTTTACAATGGTTTAGGAAATGAGTGATAACCTGTATAACTCTCAGGGTGTAGTGAATCAAATCGATTGGCAACAATATATCTATTTAGTTCGTAATGAAGCGTTGAAATTAGCTGTTCGTTTACCAACGACGATTGAGCTTGATGACTTGTTACAAGTTGGTTATATCGGTTTATTAGAATGCATAAAACGTTATGATGCTGCACAAGGTTATACTTTTACTACATTTGCTATTCCTAGAATAAAGGGAGCAATGTTAGATGAGTTGCGTAGTCGTGACTGGCTACCAAGGCAAACACGAAAAAAAATTAAAGATGTCACTAACGCCATTAATGAATTGGAACAAATTTTAGGTGTCCCACCTAATGATCACCAGATAGCTGCACATCTGCAATTGTCTCTTACTGAATATCGCAAGGTGTTATTAGATTCAAATTATAGCCAAATCTGTTCTTACGATGAGATACAAAAAAAACTCGGCGATAATTTGGATGCACTGATTGAGCTTGATTCCGATAACAATCCTTTTGCTTTTATTATTAATGATGAAATTCGCAATATTATTGTTCAACAAATTGATAACTTACCTGAAAAAGAAAAAATGGTTTTAGCGCTCTATTATCAAGAAGAGTTGAATTTAAAAGAGATTGGAAAAGTGTTAGATATTAGCGAATCTCGCGTAAGTCAATTACATAGCCAAGCAATAAAACGAATACAAAGTAAAATTAATATATAAAAAACAGAATAAAACAGTAAAACATGAAAAAATAAATTGAAAATAAATCGAAATGATTTTTTTATTGACCTTTTGCTTTTAAAAATGTAACTTTAAGTGAAAAAAAACGAATTAAGATATTTTTTACTGATTTCGCATTTTTTTATGCGAGAAAAATATAAATTTTGGTGAGTAAATTGGGAAATATACAAGAAGACGATATTTTGAAATGTATACATCATTTAAATCTTTCAACGCTTTTATTAAGCCAAAGGATGATAGAGAAAGATAAAGTGATGGCAATGTATCGATTAGGAATTGATGAAAAAACCGCTGATATTTTGAGTAATTTAAGTGCTTCTCAAATGTTGGTTTTATCTGAAACCAATCAATTAACGTTTCAATTTCGATTTAAAAATTCAGCAATGATGGAAAAATTAACTGAAGAGTCTCGCGTTAGTGATATAAAGCAGATGCATACAGGGATCCTTCTATCAAGCTTACTTTTAGATTCTATTAATAAGTAGGTAAATGATAAAAATGAGTAGCAAAAGCATTATCCAAAAATATAAAGAAGTCCAATTAGCTATTCGATTAATTACACTCGGCGCTAGAATTCAAATGTTGGAAAGTGAAACCAATTTAAGCCGTGGAAAGCTGATTAAATTATATAAAGAAATCCAAGGATGCCCACCACCTAAAGGTTTACTTCCTTTTTCTACCACGTGGTTTATGACTTGGGAGCCTAATATTCATTCAAGCATGTTTTATAATGCTTACCGATTTTTAGTCAAGCATGGTACTAAATCTGGAGTTCATGCAATTGTTAAAGCTTATCAACTTTATTTAGAGCAATGTTCCCTTCATCACGATGAAGAGCCGGTTTTAGGCTTAACTCGTGCATGGATTTTAGTTAAATTTGTTGAAAGTAATGTTATGCAGCAATCGTGTTGCAAAGAGTGTAAAGGGCGATTTATTACACACGCTTACCAGCCACATAATAGTTTTGTTTGCAGTTTATGCCAACCGCCATCAAGGGCCGAAAAAAATAATAAAACGCATAAAGAAAGCCAAGCAAAATGCTTACAAGTTTTATCAATACCTAGTGCATTCAACTTAGTCACCGCAAATCAGGTAACGGTTTAGATAAGCAATTAATTAAAAAAGTTTAGTTACATTTTATAGAGATAAAGGAAAGCCAATGCTAATAATTATAGGATATATTGTTGTTATCGCTTCTGCTTTAGTTGGTTATGTGCTAAGTGGAGGGTATTTGGCAGTACTTTTTCAACCATTAGAGTTTCTGATAATTGGTGGTACAGCTATTGGTGCTTTCATTGTAAGTAATGAAAAGAAAGCAATAATTGCTACACTTAAATCGTTAGGTAGTTTATTTAAAACATCAAAATATAATAAAACTCTATATTTAACATTAATTAATTTAATGTACACCATTTTAACTAAGATACGTCAAAATGGGGGGTTATCTATTGAAGAAGATATTGATAATCCAAAAGAGAGTGAGTTATTTAAAAAGTATCCACTTATTCTTGCCAATCCACAAATATGCGATTTTATCACTGATTATTTACGTTTAATGATTAGCGGAAATATGGAAGTTTATGAAATTGAAGCATTAATGAATGAAGAAATTGAGACGTATACCCATGAGTTAGAAAAACCTGCAGATGCGATTTCTAGTGTGGGCGATGGGTTACCTGCTTTTGGGATTGTGGCTGCGGTTATGGGAGTGATTAACACATTAGCACAAGCAGATAGGCCTGCTAGCGAGTTGGGTGAACTTATTGCACATGCTATGGTTGGAACCTTTTTAGGAATTTTACTGGCTTATGGGTTTGTTTCGCCACTAGCTGCTTTATTAAGACAGAAGAATGCTGATACAGTAAAAATTTTAGAATGTACTAAAGTTATTCTTATTGCCAGTATGCATGATTATGCTCCACAGATTTGTATTGAATTTGGTCGAAAAACTATTTTTTCGCATGAGCGACCATCTTTCTTTGAATTAGAAAAATATATTCAAGAAGTGAAAGATAAAAATGCTAACCCAACAGAAAATAATGAATAATGAAAGATAAGCCAGTAAGAATAATTATTTCTAAAAAAAAGTCAGGGCATGGCGGTGGCCATCATGGTGGTTCGTGGAAGATTGCTTATGCAGATTTCATGACTGCTATGATGGCACTTTTTTTAGTCATGTGGTTGATAGCCAAATCCAGCCCACAAGAATTACAAGGAATTGCCGAATATTTCAGAACGCCATTAATACTAGGTCAAAATGGTGGTAAAAATATTAGCGATAGCGAAAGCCCTATTCCTGGTGGTGGCGATGATGTCAGTAAAAGTTTGGGCGAAGAGCAACAGAGCATAATAAATGAACAACCAATAGATCCCAATGTAGTTGAAAGAAATCAATTGATCGAAACTGCTCGTAAAATTTATGAGGCGTTTGAACTTGATCCTCGACTGCAAAAATTAGCGGCTAATCTTATTGTTGAACTAACTGAAATGGGGTTAAGAATTCAGATTTTAGCAACTGATGATAAACCAATGTTTGATGTTGGTAGTGCAGTTATTCATCCTAATATGCAAGAAATTCTTCACGCTCTAGCACCAATAATAAACGATTTACCCAATAAGATGACCTTATCTGGGCATACTGATGAGCGCCAGTATATAACAGGTGATAGAGGTTATAGTAACTGGGAATTATCTGCTGATAGAGCAAATTCATCAAGACGAGAACTTATCGCTGCTGGATTAGATTCAAGCAAAATTATTCGAATTATTGGTTTAGCTGATACGGTTGGTTTAAACAATCCTAATTATAGTAAAGATGCTAATCGTCGTATTAGTATTTTAATTTTGAATAAGTCAGCTCAAAAATATATTGAAGATGAAAATACAATGACTGGAATAGATTTTTTAAAACAAGCAACTAAATCTGAACAATAGCATTGGAATTACACAGGTTAAGCCTGTTAAAAAACTAAATTTCAATTATTTTCTAAAAATAACTAAAGTTTTATCTTTTTTATCCGATATAAGAATAACCCTTTAAGTTAATAATTTGATTATTGACTAAATATATTTAGGAGCTTTTATGTCAAATTCATTGATGAATACCGGTATTAGTGGATTAAATGCTGCGCAAAATATGCTTAATGTTATAAGCAATAATATCAGTAATGCGCATACCGTTGGTTACAATCGTCAACAACAAATTTTGCAACAAGCAAATGGCACTAAATATAATTATGGTTTTGTTGGTAACGGTGTATCTGTATCATCAGTTAATCGGGCATATAATAGTTTTGTGGTTGGCCAATTACGTCAATCTCAATCACAAAATGGCTCTATAAAGGCTTATTATAATGAATTGTCAAAAGTCGATAATTTATTAGCAGAGAATGATAATAGTATTTCCTCGCAACTAAATAATCTGTTTGCAAGTTTAAATAAACTTTCTTCAAATGCGGGTGATGCTGCTTCCAAGCAAACAGTCATAAATGATCTTAGCTCGTTAGTCAGCCAGTTTAATAAAACGGAATTGAATTTAAAAAATCAGATTGCCAATATCAATACTGAAATTGTTAATAATGTTGATACTATTAACTCTTATACCCAACAAATTGCTGATCTTAACCAAAAAATAGCAAGATTACAGGCAGTAAGTGGTGGGCATGAGCCGAATGCATTGCTTGATGAGCGCGATCAACTGGTTAATGAATTAAGCGAGATGATAGGCATCACTGTTACTGAGCAAAATGGACAATACAATATTTCACTACCTAATGGTTTAAGTTTAGTGCAAGGGTCATCGGCAACTCAGTTATCTGTACAGCCTTCTAAAGATGATCCTGCTTTAAATACAATTATTTACACCCATAATTCTGGTGCGACTCAAGAACTATCAAGTCAAAATATCGCATCAGGCCGATTAAATGGATTATTAGCTTTTCGTGATGGACCACTCCTAGAAGCTCGCAATCAATTAGGTTTGATTGCGTTAAATCTAGCGGAACGATTTAATGAAGTACATATGTCAGGGGTTGATATTAATGGCGATCCAGGTCAGAAATTATTTGATTATCATAGCCCAACTAGTATTGCTAACGCCCAAAATCAAGGTAATGCCACTGCTAAAATTAACTATAACTCAGTGACAGACGTCAAAGCATCTGATTATAAAATTGAGTTTAATGGTAACGATTGGGTCGTAACCAGATTATCTGATAACAAGCAAATTACCCCACAAGTTGAAGATGGTAAATTATTGTTTGATGGATTATCTATTGAAATAAATGGTGATCCAGTAGCGGGTGATAGTATCTTACTTAAACCTGTTGCAGATGTAGCATCATCACTCCAGCTACTAGTTAAGGATGTTAATAAACTAGCAACAGGTATTAATGATGATGAAAATGGTAATGGCGATAATCGTAATGTAGCTAAATTGCTTGATATACAAAATGAAAAATTAATTAATGGCACTAAAACGTTAAATAGTGCTTATAACGCCTTAGTTAGTTATGTGGGAAGTGAAACGCAAACAGCTAAAATTTCAGCGCAATCTAGTCATAATATTACTCAAGAAATTTATGAGCAAAATCAATCAATATCAGGCGTTAATATTGAAGAAGAATATATCTCTATGCAGGTTTATATGCAGTATTACCAAGCTAATGCAAAGATTATTGATGCGGCAACCACAATATTCGATACCATTTTAGGTTTAGCTAAATAATAGAAGGGTTTAAATATGCGTGTTAGTACTAATGCAATGTATCAAAAAAATTTAACGAGTATTTTAAATACCAATAGTAAATGGCAAAAATCAGGATTGCATTTAGCAACCGGTAAAAAAATCTTATCACCTTCTGATGATCCTATGGGGTCATCGCAAGCATTAATTTTAAAACAGGCTCAATCAAGAAATACTCAGTATCAATCAGCTCGTGAAAGTGTTAATAACTCGTTAAGTCGCCAAGATACAGTACTAAAAGAAGCTAATACTGTTATCCAATCAATTCAAGAGACACTAGTTTATGCGGGTAATGAGACATTAAACGATGAAAATAGACGTGACTTAGCCAATAAATTACAAGGACTAAAAGATCAATTAATTTCGTTAGCTAATGCTAAAGACACTAATGGCAATTATATCTTTGCTGGAAATAAAAATGATACACCTCCTTTTGTTGTGGATGAATCAGGTAAAGTTAATTATGTCGGTGGTTCTACAACGATTAATATTTTTATTGATGATACGCGTGAAGTGTCATTAAGTTTTACTGGTGATCAGATTTTTATGTCAGGCGCCAATAGTTCTGTGGAAAGTGATGTTTTTGCTAGCATTGACTATGCATTAGAAGTACTGCAAATCGGTTTAGATGATAATGACCCTGATGCGATTACGCAATTCAGAGAAGGTTTATCGAAAGCTAGTCAAGGCGTTGATAATTCGTTTGAAAATATCTCAACAGTTAGGGCTGCAGGGGGTAATGTGTTAGCGGAAGTTGAACGATTAACAGCACTAGGTAAAACCTTGGACATTGATTTTCAAACACAAATTAGCCAAATTGAAGATGTTGATTGGTATGAAGCCATTGCAGATTATGTGATGTTACAGGCGAATTTACAAGCAGCTCAATATACTTTTATGAATATGCAAAATATGTCCTTATTTCAAATGAAATAACTTTCTGTCATCACTTATTTAAATCGTTAATAAACAGGAGGCTTATGCCTCCTATTTATTAACTTCATTAAAATTTAGTTAATTTATTTAGTTATTATTTAAAGGCAATTTGTCTAAAACCTGATATTGATTTTTGCGGTGTATTTCTAGCAATTTCTTCAATTCGACTAATAATTTGAATTAACTTTTCGCTATAGTTAGGATCGGTTGCATAGTGTGCATCTTGCAGTGCTTTGGCTGCGGTTCTTGCATCAGGTGCGTTAACAACGGCACGATAACGCGGGCTTTTGGTAAGTAAATCAAGATAATCTGTTAATGCATGTTGTTTACTTTTATAAACTCTAAATTCATCTTGAATCTTAACCATATTGTTATTTAAAAATTCTCGTGTTGTTAACCGAGTTGAATTGCCTTTCCATGATGATGTCGCTTTTATGCCAAAATAGTTGTGACTTGGTTGATTGTCGGCTGTTTTTATCTGCTTTTTACCCCAACCTGTTTCTAAGGCCGCTTGTGCAATGATAACCTCATAAGGAATACCTGACATTTTGGATGCCTTTTTAGCGGGTTCAAACCACTCGACTATAAATTGCGTGATATGGTCTTTATCAAAATCATTAACTGCTGGCGGTAATGGTTTGACGTTAGTATTCGTTAATTTATTCGTTTGCTGGTAAAGCATTTGACCTAATGCCGCAGGCGATGAATTTGAATCACTAAATAAAGATTGTGCTAATTCTATATTATTAGCCTGAGATTGTGGGGTAATAGATCTATTTGGCTGATTATTTAATTGTTTGGCAATAATATTGGCAAGACCTAATCCTTTACCGGCAGCCTGTTGAGCAATTTGCTGATCAAACATTGAAGTAAATAACTGCATTGCAGATTGATTAAATAATCCACCATTAGGAACGGCTTTTCGCATAGATTGCATCATCATATTGACGAATAGTGTTTCAAACTGATCGGCAACTTGCTTGACACTTTCGCTTGATCCACTAACAGCGTTACGCCTTAATTGGCCAATGCTCGAAAAATCATAAGCAAAGCGATTAATAGACTGATTAACTAGGTTTTTCATAATAATTATGCTTTAAATCGTTTCTAATGCAGCGTGCAAACAACCTGCGGTTTTTAATGCCTCAAGTATCGACATTAATTCTGTTGGATTTGCGCCTAATAAATTAAGTGAGCTAATTACTCGGTTTAAATCAGCGCCAGAAGCTAAATTATGTAATGCTCCGCCATCTTGTTCGATGCTGACTTCATCATCAGGAACAACTACGGTTTGTCCTCCGGCTAACGGAGTATTAGGCTGACTAACTTTTAATTTGTTATTGACCACCACAGACAAATTACCATGAGCAACGGCACAATTGTCTAATTGAACTTTTTGATTCATCACCACCACGCCAGTGCGCGTATTAATGACTACTTTTGCTGAAATTGGTGAAGCACTAATTTGTAGGTTTTGAATCTTTGATAATAATTTAACTCTTGCCTGGCTATCTTGTGGCATGTTCAATTTAACCGTCATACCATCTAAAGCAACTGCGATATTTTTTTGTACCTTGTTAATTGCTTCAGCGATTTTTGATGCCATGGTAAAGTCAAAATGGTTAAGGTGTAAATGAATGGTACTTTTTTCATCTAAGCGGGTTGTTAATTCCCTCTCAATTGTCGCTCCACTCGGAATAGTTGCACCAGCCATTTGATTAACTGTTACACTACTGCCTTTGCTGCTTGCGCCCATACCACCAACAAAAAGATTACCTTGAGCAATGGCATAAACTTGATTGTCGGCACCTTTCAATGGCGTCATAATCAATGTGCCACCGCGAAGGCTTTTGGCATTACCTAATGAAGAGACAACCACATCAATTTGTTGCCCAACTCGTGCATAAGATGGTAATTTAGCCGTAACCATTACCGCAGCAACATTTTTTAATTGCATGTTACTACCTGATGGTACGGTAATACCTAATTGTGAAAGCATGTTGGTTATACTTTGAATGGTAAATGGTGTTTGTGAAGTTTGGTCTCCAGTACCATCTAGCCCAACAACAATTCCATAGCCTACTAAGGCGTTTTCACGCACGCCTTGAATAGTTACTAAATCCCTTATTCGTTCGGCATAACTATAGGGTGTGCCCACTATCATTATTAAAATAATAAAAGTTCGTAATATATTAAGCATAATCAGATTCATTAAAATGGTGAAAGATTAAAAAACAGGCGTTGTAACCAACCCATAGTTTGAGCTTCATCAATGTAGCCATTACCTACATATTCAATGCGAGCATCGGCAACTTGAGTTGAAATAACGGTATTGTTACCACTTATTGTCCTTGGGTTAACAACGCCTGAAAATCGAATAAATTCTGTTCCCTGATTTATTGCAATTTGTTTTTCACCAATTACTTTTAAATTGCCATTAATCATGACATCTTGAACGGTGACGGTGATGGTTCCACTAAATGTATTTTTTGCATTAGCGCCACCAGAACCTTTAAAATCGTTACTGCCTGAGATATCAGTATCTACTTTGCCTCGACCAACTAGCCCATCTAAAAAGTGAGGAACAGTTTTTACACCTAAATTTACCCCACCATTACGGCCAGCATTAATAGATGAACTTTTGCTCGCACTCACATTTTCTTGTAATACAATAGTTAATACATCACCAATATTGCGAGGTCTACGATCTTCAAACATTGGTTGATAGCCAAAACTACTTGGTTGTGATGCTTGATATATTGAGCCACTTGAATTAACAATTTCTGGTATTTGAGGAACAATACTGGTTTGCCCTTCAACTAATGCTTTTTTAGGTAATTGGCTACAACCAACTAATAACATCATTACTAAAATATAAAGATATCTCATTATCATAGATTTATAACTGATTTAAACGTTGCAACATTTGGTCAGACGCTGATATTGCTTTACTGTTAATTTCGTAAGCACGTTGTACTTGAATCATATTAACTAACTCTTCTGCAACATTTACGTTAGAGGTTTCGATATAACCTTGATACAGCAATCCAGCACCATTTAATCCCGGTGTATTTTCAGTTGGAGCACCAGAGCTTTCGGTTTCTAAATAGAGATTTTCACCGACACTTTCTAATCCAGTGTCATTAATAAAAGTATGTAATGTTAATTGACCAACTTGCACTTGAGTTGATTGATTGGCTAAGGTCACACTAACAATACCATCCCGTGCCACGGTCATTTTTATCGCATTTGATGGAATGTTGATGGTTGGTTGAATTTCGTAACCAGCAGCGGTAACTAATTGACCATTTTGGTTAACTTGAAAAGCACCACTTCGAGTATAAGCTAGCGTTCCATCAGGCATCAGAACTTGGAAAAAACCTTGTCCATTAATAGCGATATCACTGCTATTATCAGTTAATTCTAAATTTCCTTGGCTATGGATTCGTTCGGTAGCTACAGGCCTAACACCGGTACCAATTTGTAATCCAGAGGGTAGTGTTGTTTGTTCAGATGATTGAGCACCAGGTTGACGAATAGTTTGATATAACAGATCTTCAAAAACAGCACGTTGGCGTTTAAAGCCACCAGTACTAACGTTGGCTAAGTTATTGGAAATTATATCCATATTCATTTGTTGTGCAGTTAGCCCAGTTTTTGCAATCCATAATGATTTAATCATTGCTTTTTCCTATTTTAATTATGTTAACGATAATATTTGATTGGCTCTTTGTGCATTTTCATCAGCTGTAGTAATTTGCTTCATCTGCATTTCAAATTGACGAGAATGGCTAATCAAATTCACCATTGCAGTAACAGGATTAACATTACTGCCTTCTAATACTCCAGACATTAGTTTTGCGTTAGGATTATCTTGTAATATTGCACCACGATTGTTAACAGGTGTTGCATGAAAAAAACCGTCATCGCCACGTACCAACTCATTAGGTTCAAGGTGAACTTTCTTTATTTTTCCAACTTGAGCAATGGTTGTGCGTTTATCACCTGCACCTAACGCTGATAAAGTTCCGTCGGCACTGATACTAACTTGTGAACGCTGAGGAACTGTTAATACGCCATTATCACCAAGTAATGGATGACCTTGGATATTAAGCGTGCCATTTTCATCAATTTGAATCGCACCATTACGGGTATATGCTTCACTACCATCAGCTAATTGTACAGCTAGCCAATCATCTTCAGATAAAGCAACGTCTAAATCTCGCCCAGTGTAATTAAATGCACCCATTGTTGAATCATAGGTAGGCGTGGTTGCTGCAACCATGGTCCTTGTTGGCATACTATTACCCACAATAGGAACGGCTTTCATTGCCGTTAATTGAGCACGAAAGCCTGCTGTTGATACATTAGCTAAGTTATGACTGGTTATGGATTGTTGATTTAATGTTTGGCTAGCGCCAGACATGGCAGTATAAATAACGCGATCCATACATATTCCTTAAATTATCTTAAATTAACTAATGTATTAAGAATTTGATCTTGCGTTTTAATGGTTTGAGAATTAGATTGATAATTACGTTGGGCAACAATCATATTAACTAATTCTTGGCTCATATCAACATTGGATGATTCAACGGCACCACTGGCTAATGATCCAAAAGTACCAGTATTGGCTGAGCCTAATACTTCACCACCAGAATTTAGTGTTGAACGCCAGTTATTATTCCCTGCTGACTCTAATCCATTAACATTGGCAAAATCAGCCATGGCAATTTGACCTAATAACATGGTTTGTTGGTTAGAATAAACACCGTAAATCGTACCATCATTGTTAATACTATAGCCAACTAAATCACCTGCTGCGTAGCCATCAACGATAGGGGTTTTTATGCTACCGACTTCTTTACCCATATTTTGTTGAGTGCTGTTTGCAAGTGACAATGTAAAGCTATTATCTTCTGATCCATTTATGCCATTAATATTGATAGTCATTTCTGGATCACTGATTAATTTGCCTGATGAATCAAATTCCATTTTTCCTAATACTTGTAGAGTTGCATTAGGATCGCTACTATCAAGGTAATGAACATCCCATTGGTTATCTGCTGTTTTTACATAAAAAAGCTGAACATTACGTTGATTACCTAATGAATCATAAGTGGTGATAGTGGTTGAATAATTAAATGTGTCAGCATCTGTTGCATTAATCGGTTGTTTTTCAGGAACTTTACTATTTGAATTTAGATTTGTTTGCAAAGCAGCTTTATTGGTTGCTGATGCATTTAACATTTCTTGTGAAATTTTTAATGGGCCTGGTGCTGAACCTTGTTGAATTTGTGGTGGAGTACCTGTCGCAAGATAACCAGTCAAGTTGAAACCGTCAGCAGATACGATATTACGTTCAGCATCTAATTGAAACTGACCATTACGGGTATAGTAGATTTGTCCACTGCTATCAACTAATCGGAAAAATCCATTACCTGAAATCGCCACATCTAAACTGTTGTTGGTTGAAGTTGTTGTGCCGTCATTAAAATTTTGCATAACAGCAGCAACTTTAACACCCATCCCTACTTTTGAACCGGCATAGATATCAGCAAATGAAATACTAGCACTTTTAAAGCCAACTGTTGCAGAATTGGCAATATTATTACCAATAACATCTAATTGTTTAGAAGCGGCATTCATACCACTGATTGCTTGAGAAAATCCCATATAAACTTATTCCCCTTTAAAGAATTTGACGCACTTCGTCAATACTAATTGAACCAAGTATCCCTAAATCAAGTAATACTTTATTATTAACTTTGCTATTAATTACTCCGTAAACAACAGAGTAAGCTAATGGTGTTGATGTGACTTTTTGCCCCTCGTAAGTAGCATTAACTGAAAACGTGTAGCTACCATCTGGAGCTAAAGTTCCATCGTTAAGTTCTCCATCCCAAGTAAAAGAGCTAACACCAGCAGGGATGGAGCCAAGATCAACTTCTCGTACAACATTACCATTTTCATCTTTTATGGTGATAACAACCGAATCAGCATCACGCATAAGTTCAAAACCAAACGGCGTAGTAATGGTCTCTTTATCACTTTTTGAACCATCTATTTCTGAAGTTGCGACTAATATTTTATTACCAGGAACCATAACGCCTTTACCAATCATATTGCTCGCGTTGACTGATAAACTATCGTCAATCTGGCCTGAAACCATACCTAACGTTGTATTAAGTCGTTCAATGCCTGCTAATGTATTAATTTGCGCCAATTGCGAGGTTAACTGACTATTATCCATTGGATTAGTTGGATCTTGATTCTTCATTTGGGCAATAAGTAATGTTAAAAAGTTATCTTGTAATTCCTGACTAGAATTACCATCAGATGAACCTTTCCTCACTGCTTGTGGACTAGCCATATTTGACGATTCTGAAACTGGTATATTCGAAATACCCATGAATTAAGCCCCTTTATTGCCCTAAGGTAAGTGTTTTAAGCATTAAGCTTTTTACGGTATTAATGACTTCCACATTTGCTTGGTAGCTACGAGATGCTGAAATGGTATTGACCATCTCTGCCACTACATCTACATTAGGTTTTTGAATGTAACCTTTCTCATCAGCTAAAGGGTGCTTAGGGTCATAGACTAAATTCATTGGTGATGGGTCTTCGATGACCTCAGATACTTTTACTCCAGCTACGCTATTGGGATAATTATTATCATCGACTTGGAAAATAACTTGTTTAGCTCGATAAGCTTGACCTGAAGTACTTGTAACACTATCAGCATTTGCTAAATTACTCGCACTAACATTCATTCGTTGAGTTTGTGCCATTAAGGCAGAACCAGAGATAGAAAAAATAGAGAAGCTCATAATGGTTATCCTTGCTGTAATACGGATATTACATTTTTAAATTGTTCACCTAAAAATGTTAAATTACTTTGATAATGGATACTGTTATCCATAAAAGCTGTTCTTTCTTGATCCATTTCAACAGTATTACCATCAGCAGATGATTGATAAGGAATGCGATACAGAAGTTGATAATCTGCTGAGCCGATGGTTTGGATATGCTTTGCTGATGTTATATTAAGTTTTATATTATTAAGCGTATGTTGATTATTGATAGCTTTTTTTAATTCAATATTAAAATCAATATCTCTAGCTTGATAATTAGGCGTATCACTATTGGCAATATTGGTCGCAAGTATATTTTGTCGTTTTTCACGAACATTTAATGCTTGTTGATGAAAGTTAACAAAAGTATCTAATTTATTTAGCATAAAATCATCTCATCTTTTTTTATGTAGAGAATTTTAAGCAAATCAAAAAAAAATCATCGTATAAATAACGATAAAAATTGCCCTTATTTCAACATTCAATAAATTAGCTGATAAAGTAAAATTTAGTTACCAATAATGTTGTGAACAAATATGTCTCAGTTTATAAAATATATAAGCCTTTTAGGTGTGTTGTGTAGCTCAAAAATAGCTTTGGCTAACTCAATGGAAAAACAGATTAGCGATCTAATCTATCAACAAATTAGCGAAGCTAATATTGATAATATTGCTATTGATTACCTCACTTTGAAACCTCAGTTAAATTGTGATTCACCAACATTTGCGATTTTAAATAAAAATAAGCATTGGGGTAATTTAACCATCACTGCTAAATGTGAAAATATCACTAAATATATTCAAGTTTATGTTGCTGTTACTGGGAGTTATGTTATGGCGAATCAGCCGATAAGTGCAGGAACATTAATGACAGAGCAGCAAGTGAAAATGCAATCTGGGCGGTTAGATAAATTACCACCTGCTGTAATTTTGAATAAATCAGAGGTTATCAATCATATTGCTTTAAGAAATATTAATAATGGTGAGCCTATTAAAAATTCAATGTTACAGAAAAATTGGCATGTTAAAGCAGGTCAAACAGTAAAAGTAATTGTTAATGGTGAGGGGTATTCAATTGCTGCTAATGGCAAAACACTAAGCAATGGTGCCTTGGGTGAATTAATAAATATCAAACTTAATACAGGTAATATTGTTCAGGGTGTTGTTACAGAAAAAGGTATCACAATTTTAAACAAATAAAATTAATGATTTTCTGATTTTTGCCGATAATTAGATTAAACCTCCCCTATAAACCTCAACGTTAATTGAAGGAATTTTATGAGTATAGATGCAACAAAAATGGTTACCGCCGTATCAGGGGTACTTAATCGTATAAATGAGCAAAATAAAAAAACTAATGCATCTGTGCAAAACTCAAATAACTTAACGTTGAATGTTAAGTTAAGCCAAAATACTATAGCTTTGTTGCATTCAACTGAAAATGATATCGATACTAGTAAAATTGAAAAGATAAAACAGGCCATTACTGAAGGTAAATTAGTGATCAATCCAAATAAAATTGCCGATGAAATTATTAAGCAAACTTTCGAAAATATTGAAATCTAATTGATTTTGAAGGAATGTCGTCATGTTAGAATTAGATAACATTTTTAATAATGTAACAGTTATGTTACAAGCCCTGTCAGATATTTTAGAAGCTGAACAACAAATATTATTTAAAAATAATTCAGTAAATCAATTGAGTGAAATTATAAACCAAAAAAGCCAATTACTTATTGAGTTAAAATTACTGGATGAAAAAAGACTAAAAGTTAGTCAGCAATGCAATATTCAATCACCTTATAGTGAAAAACAAGAGTTAGCATTAAAATGGCAAGCTATCACAAAAATGACTCAGCGATTAGCTCAAATCAATCGGGAAAACGGAGTGCTTATTCAAAACCGAATGAACGTAACTCAACATTCAATAGATTATTTGAAAAGCATGAATAATCCTGCTGTTTATACCCATAATGGTTATCAACAACCAGAAACTATTTCATCTAAACGCGCTAAAGTTTAATCATTTTGAAGTTGTTTCACGGTAAACGAGATAAATAACTATTAAATTAGGGTCTTATTAAGCCAATAACTTTATCAAGTTGCGTTCATACTGTGCTGTAAACGGTAATTAGGCAATAAAATTGATTTAATTAAGATATGGCTGATGATAGTGATCTAGATAAAAGCGAACAACCCACCGATAGCAAATTAAAAAAAGCCAAGGAAAAGGGACAAATCCCACGATCTCGCGAGTTAACATCGTTAATTATTTTGTTGGTTAGTATCCTATTATTTTGGATGATGGGCAGTCATTTTGTTGCTAATTTAAAAACAATTATTCAACACGCTATGTTGGTTGCATACCGAACAGATGATGATAAACAAATTATTTTCAATTTAATTAATTTATTAACCGCTGGATTTTGGTCGATTTTACCTATTTTTTTCGGATTAGTCATTATTGCCATCATTGCACCTATGGGAATTGGTGGTTTACTTTTTAGTTTGCAATCAATTAAACCCAATTTTGGTAAATTGAATCCGATTAGCGGATTTAAAAGAATTTTTAGTATTCGAATTTTTTCAGAGTTATTTAAAAGCCTGCTTAAAGTTGTTTTAATCGGTTTTGCCGTGACATTGTTTCTAATCAATCAATTTCCAAATATGCTTTCGCTGCCAAATATGTATTTAAATAGTGCATTATCTAACGTTATGCAGCTGCTTATTTATTCAGGAATATTAACTATTTTAGCTTTAATTCCTATGGTTGGATTTGATATTTTTTATCAAATCTGGAGTAATTTAAAAAAATTAAAAATGTCTAAACAAGAGATTAAAGACGAGTTCAAGGAGCAAGAAGGTAATCCACAAATTAAAGGTCGCATTCGCCAGATGCAACAAGCAATAGCAAGACGTCGAATGATGAAAGATGTACCAAAAGCCAATGTTATTATCACTAACCCAACTCATTATGCTGTTGCACTACAATATGATGATAAAACTATGTCTGCCCCTAAACTGATAGCTAAAGGTACCGACAATATCGCTATCAAAATTAAAGAAATTGCCCAAGAGCACCGCATTCCACAATTAGAGGCTCCCCCTCTCGCTCGGGCTTTATATCGCTATGGTGAAATAGGACAAACCATTCCAGCCGAACTCTATGCTGCCGTTGCGCAAATTTTAGCCTGGGTTTATCAATTAAAACGTTGGCATAAACATGGTGGTGATAAGCCTCAAAAACCAACGAATATACCGATCCCTGAATCTTTATCCGTGAATGAGTAAAAGTAAATCTCTATGATGAAATCAAAATTAGCCAATTTATTATCAGTAAATCTATCAAAAAGTGGTCACTATCGAATTTTAACAGGGCCAATGCTTATTTTATTGATTCTTTCAATGATGGTATTACCTTTACCTGCATTTATATTGGATCTGTTTTTTACTTTTAATATTGCATTATCAATTATAATTTTGATTGTTGCCTTGTTTACTAAGCGGGTTTTAGATTTTGCAGCGTTTCCTACAGTTCTGCTTTTTGCAACGTTATTACGACTATCTCTAAATGTTGCTTCAACTCGGGTTGTACTGTTAAAAGGTCATACTGGTAGTGATGCAGCAGGTAGAGTTATTGAGGCTTTTGGACATTTTTTAGTGGGCGGTAATTTCGCTATTGGTATTGTTGTCTTTATTATTTTAGTGATTATCAACTTCATGGTAATCACTAAAGGTGCTGGTAGGATAGCTGAAGTTGGTGCTCGCTTCGCATTGGATGGTATGCCGGGTAAGCAAATGGCAATTGATGCTGATCTCAATGCTGGATTAATTGGTGAAGATGAAGCCAAAGCACGGCGCGCGGAAGTTACACAGGAAGCCGATTTTTATGGCTCAATGGATGGTGCGAGTAAATTTGTACGTGGTGACGCCATCGCTGGATTACTAATTATGGCCATAACCATTGTTGGTGGATTATTAGTTGGGGTAATGCAGCATGGTATGACATTTTCAGATGCAAGTAAAACCTATGTATTACTGACTATTGGTGATGGTCTAGTTGCACAAATCCCTTCACTGATTATTTCTACCGCTGCGGGTGTAATTGTGACTCGGGTTACCTCACAAGAAAACATTAGCGATCAAATGCTCAAACAGTTATTTAATAATCCTCAAGTATTAATATTAACTGCGGTTGTTATTGGTTTGCTTGGACTTATTCCAGGGATGCCAAATTTAGTATTTTTAATGTTTACTGCGGTATTATCAGTAATTTCTTGGTGGTTAACCAAACAAAAGAGAGTTGAGAAAACAGTTGCTACTCCACCAAAAAGTGTTGCAGCGCCAACAAATGTTGACGCTTCATGGTCTGATGTCAATATTGAAGATATCTTAGCGATGGAAGTTGGATACGGGCTCATTCCTATGGTTGATCAAAACCAAAATGGTGAATTACTTGGTCGAATTCGTAGCTTGCGTAAAAAGTTTGCGCAAACATTAGGCTTTTTACCGCCTCAAGTTCATATTCGGGATAATCTCTCGTTATCACCTTATCAATATAAAATTTTTATAAAAGGTGGTGAAATTGGTCAAGGCGAAATTATGAATAATAAGTGGTTAGCGATCAACCCCGGCACAGTAACCGAAACTATCGAAGGCATTGAAACTATTGAGCCGGCTTTTGGTTTACCTGCTGTTTGGATAGATGAAAATGACAAAGAAAATGCACAAATATTGGGTTACACTGTTGTTGATACTAGTACCATGATTGCCACCCATTTCAATCATTTGTTACATCAATTTGCCAGTGATTTATTGGGACGATTAGAGACACAAGAATTATTGGATCGAATAAAGCAGGATATTCCTAAATTAGTCGAAGATTTTATTCCTGACGTAGTGCCTTTAACTACTTTTCATAAAATTCTACAAAACTTGCTTGCTGAAAAAGTATCGATTCGTGATATGCGCACAATTATTGAGACGATTTGTGAACAGGCACCAAATCAAAATGATGCCTATCATTTACTCAGTATTGTTAGAATAGCGCTAGGGCGTGTGATTACCCAACAATGGTTTCCTGGGACGGAACCGATAAGAGTAATTGGATTAAATATTGATTTAGAAAGAATATTACTGCAAGCTTTGCAAAATACTAGTAATGTTGAACCGGGACTAGCAGAACATATTCTTCAACAACTCAAACAAGCATTAAATCAGCAAGATGCAATGGGAGCGCCGCCTGTTTTATTGGTTAATCACACATTAAGAGCGATGCTCTCCCAGTTTTTAAGACCTAATTTTCCTCAATTAGCTGTGTTATCTAATTTAGAAATACCTGATAACCGAAAGATCCAAGTGACATATCAAATTGGCAGTGAATTATGATAAATTTACTGCACAATATTGATCGTCATTTAATCTATTTTTTTTCAAATATTGTCCCTTTTTTGAAAGGTGAGTTTTTAAATGAGAATTTAGTGAGCAATATATAACTTATACCACCAACAACAAAGCCGACAATCCATGTTAAGCTCACTTCATAAAATGCAGCTGCTGATCCAATAAGCATCGCTAGAATAGCAGCGGGGTTAAATCCAGCAAATTGACCGTTGTTATCATATAGTGTATTTACATCAATTTTTTGGCGACGTAACAGATAGTATTCCACCAACAAAATTGCCACAATTGGTCCCAAAAATGCGGAGTAAATTAGAATAAACAAGCCTAATCCTTTTGCTGAGGTATCCTGAACAAGAACCCAAGGAAAAGAAGCGATAGCTAATAATCCTGTAATGGTTACTGCTACTTTATATTTAGCTTTTGTTAATAACGTAATTACGTAAGCTGGTGGGATGATATTAGCAACGATATTTACAGCAATGGTACCTAATACAATAAAGGATGATACCACAATGGTGATATATGGATTATTTACTACAATCGCAAATGCTTTAACTGGATTAGAGTTACCTGTGACTGAAGCTAACATCACACCAATAGTAATAATAAAACCGTAAGCAACAAAAATTGGTAGAAAATAGAGGAGCCCCCTTTTTTTATCGCTAAAACCAGCTTTTAGTTCTCGTGAGTAATCAGCTGCACTAAGAAAAATTGCAGCGTAATTACCTAAGAACATCATAATGAAGCCGCAGAATGGTAATCCCCAAGTTCCTTCGGTATTTACCCATTTGTCTATAATAATTTCTTGATGATTATTGAGTAATATAATAAAGACATAAATTAACGCACAAAGAATAACAATTGAAATTAACGTTTCTACCCATTTTATTGCATGGAATCCATAAAGCGACAAAGCGATTTGGAAAAATTGTAAAATAAGAAAACAGATAAATATATTATTAAAATCACCATTAGATAATATTCTAATAATTTCATTGAGCGCAGTTGCACCTATCCAACTTTGAAATCCATACCAAACAATAGCAGGAATACCGCGAAGTAATGAAGAAATAATAGCGCCTTTTATACCAAATGACATGCGAAGTTGTACCACATAAGGAATACCTGTGCGATATCCTAAGCGATCATTAAAAACAAAAATTGTCGTGATAATCAATATTGCAATTAATGTTGCGGCAAAAGTTTGGAAAATATTCATGGTGGCAACACCAGCTACAACTAAGCTTGCACCTAAGGTCATATTACCCAAATTCATGCCATCGCCAATCCACATAAAAGAATAGGCTAAAGGATTCATAGTTCGATCTTTGCTAGATTTGGGTAATAAAGAACTATCAATCTGCATCGATGTATTTGGTGATTGTGCTGTATTATTCTTCATGACTTTCCTTCCCTACTTATTTCTGTCGTTTCAATTCCATTATTAACGCCGAATAAATTCACCTCTTGGTGTTGAATTAATACCGGCATTAATTTGATAAATAGTTTTGCCTCGTAATAATGTTTGAACCACTTGTGCACCAATTTGTCGTCCTACATAAGGACTAAATTTATTACGATATTCGAGATCTTGCTCTTTTAATACATAGCTAGAATGAGGTTTAATAAAGATGATGTCAGCATCTTTACCTACTTGAATTGAACCTTTAGTTGGTAAGTTGTATCTTTCAGCTGGGTTTTTAGCGATGATATCGGCAAATTGTTTTAATGACATACCCCGTTTTTGTACGGCTTCATCAAACATAATATCCACATTATTTTGAACACCAGAAATTCCGCCCCAAGCATCAAAGGCATTGGCTTTGTCTTTTAAATCGTAAGTACATGGTGAATGGTCAGACACCGCAGTGATGATGTGGCCAGCAAATAGATATTTCCATAATCCTTCTTGAGCTTGCTGATCACGGATTGGTGGTGAACATTTTGCAATTGGTCCAATAGCATCCAATTGGTCTGTAGTAAAATAGAGGTAATGGATACAGGTTTCGCACGTCACATTAATGCCTTCTTGGCGTGCTTTGATAACCTCTTCAACTCCTTCTGGACAAGCGACATGGCATATATGAATCGGGCACCCAGTTTGTTTAGCGAAAAAGATTGCTCGACGAATTGCTTCAATTTCAGTAAATGCCGGACGGGTTGCTACATATTGTGATAATTTACTTTCGCCTCGTGCTTTAGCTTGTTGCCCTAAAATATCAGTAATTGCGGCATTTTCTGCATGGATAGCTAGCACTTTACCGGTTTTAGCAATTTGGCGCATTCCTTCCCATAATGCGTAATCATTTACATTGGCAAAATCACCGTCAAGGTTTGGATCACCACAGGTTGCCATAAAACATTTAAATGCCGCGACACCTTCTTCGACTTGTTCTGCAATACCATTATTGGTCAGATTATAAGGAACTAATCCACCATAAGAAGCAACATCGACATAAAGTTTTCCCTCACCAGCAGCATATTTGGTACGAAGAGTTTCGCCACTAGTAGTGGCAGGGAGTTGGTTAAGAGGCATTTCAACAAAGGTTGTTACGCCACCTTTTGCACATGCTTTTGTTCCTGTGATATAGCCTTCCCACTCATGACGAACACCACCTGGTTCACTAATATGAACATGAATATCAACCATTCCAGGACTAACAATCAAGCCATTAGCATCAATAATTTCATCGGCTTGCACTAAATTAGGGCCAATTGCTGCAATTTTGCCATTTTTTATTGCAATATCGGTATAAGTTTCGCCAGATTCGAGAATGACAAGACCATTTTTAATAATGAGATCGTACTGCATAATAATTTTCCCAACTGAATTGATTACAAATTAGACATATACTAATTCATATTATCAGTATTATTTGTTTTATCAAATTTTCATAATAATCTTTATACTTATGCAATAAACGTGCCACAAAATCAAAAAGTAAGTCATAACTGACATGATTTGGTTTTCTGTAAGTGTAATTGCACTAAAATGATCCATTTAAATCAGTTTGGTTAATTTTTTTGCACCATTTTGGGTGATTAGATAGGAAAATCGAATAAAACATTGGAATGATTAGATTATGTGCCTTACATTAAAGTAAACCTTTTAGGTATCGCTATTAATGTAAGGTCTTGAAAATATTATTTAGTAGCTACAGTAAAACGTTGTTTAATGTGTTTTGCATTCTCCGCTTCATCAATCATCGCGATTGCATAGTCAGCATAGCTGATTTGACTTTTCCCTTGGCTATTAACCAAAATTTGCTCGCCACCAACAATATAATGACCAGTTCTTGGACCATCAGCAATAAACTCAATTGCTGGGCTTAGATAGGTCCAATTTACATCATTACAAGTTCTTAATTGATCTAAAGCTTTTGCCATGTTATTGGCTAATGGTTTAAATTCATCTGGGAAATCCGGAGAGTCAACTAAACGAATAGTATGCTCAGGATTGACATATAAACTACCTGCACCGCCTACAACTAATAAACGATTAGGTTTACCGCTTAAAATATCAGTTAAGTGTTTTAAGCTAGTTTGATGTTGTGGAAGGGTTTCTGGCGTCCATGCCGCAAAAGCATCAATAATGACATCAAAAGGTTTCAAATTTTCATAAGTTAGATCAAACAGATCTTTAACTAGAATTTTTGCCTTAGGGTCAACATGAGCGTTGGGATTACGAACAATCGCCGTTACATCATGTCCACGCGCAATTGCTTCTTTAACGATCAGACTACCTGACTTACCACTAGCACCAATAACCGCAATTTTCATTTTTTACTCCTTTATTAATTTATAAGTATTGTTTGATTCAGGTTTTAAATTGGAAAAATCTTTTAACAATTTGATATTTTTAGGTTAATATTCTAAGTATCTATTGTAAAGTAGGTACCAAGCAGTAATATAGTTACCGAAATGATACTATTATTGAATTTAAAGGATTTTTAACTAATGTCACTCAACGTAATTTTACCTCCTTGCCCTGTCGAAATTACCCTTATGTTAATGGGTGATAAATGGAAAGTCTTAATCGTTCGTGATTTATTAACAGGTACAAAACGCTTTGGAGAATTAAAAAAATCACTAAACGGTATATCTCAAAAAGTCTTAACCCAACATCTAAGAACAATGGAAAAAAACGGCTTAATCAGCCGCAAAGTCTATGCCCAAGTACCACCTAAAGTGGAATACACATTGACCGATGTCGGGCAAAGTTTAAAACAAGTGCATGA
Organism: Gilliamella sp. B3023; assembly: GCF_026536845.1. NCBI lineage: Bacteria > Pseudomonadati > Pseudomonadota > Gammaproteobacteria > Orbales > Orbaceae > Gilliamella > Gilliamella sp. B3023. The sequence goes on along the minus strand of NZ_JAFNNH010000001.1, from coordinate 218,277 downwards.
TGCTATGTTAGCGTGGGGAAGTGCTTATAAATCAAAACAAAGTGCTAATAAATAGGTTTATACATAAGTAATGTTAGTAAACTAATAGCATGATCTTCATTAAGCAAAAAATTATGGCTAATTAGCCTCAAATTTAGAACAAATGAAATAAAATTCATCCGGCTTTGAGTCTTTATACTGACCAATAACGATTGTATCTGGGTAAAGATTATTGTCAGTAATAGGGGTAATTTCCTTTCGGAATATGTCTGTATCATTCAAAGGAATAGGTTCTTCACAGCTGCGTAATATAGGGTTAACCTCAATCAATTTAGCGAACTTGTACATATCACCTTTGGCTTTAGCATAAAAAGATGTGACAAAATTATCGCTTTCATAACGAATCATATTAACCCATACATTCTTAACTTTAATAGGTTGCTCAAAATAGTATTCGATTTCATTTATACTATCTTGTTTTTTTATAGTAATTTTTTGTTTTGCAAGTTCAGCAATGATCTTTTTATCTTCTATGGCAAAAGGCTTTGACTGACATAATAAAGCTGATCTAAATTGTTCTGTTATAGTCTTTGTGTCATCACTAGACGCATATCCAGATAAACTCAAAAAAAATAGCGTGTAACCTAAAAGTAAATATGATTTTTTCATAATTCATTGTCTATATGAGGTTATTAATGCTTTGTTGATTCAGTTAAGTTTTGTTTCTCTATAAAATCTCAATCCAATTATAAATGAAGAATAAGCAATAGTTAATAATTTTGATATTAACTTATTAGCCAACCTATCGCCATTTTGTTAAAACTATATTACTATGATTTAATTGATTTTCATTCTAAAAATTGATTATGAATAAGCCATCACCGAATTTAACCATTAAAGATATTGCCAAATTGAGCGGGGTGAGTAAATCCACTGTTTCGCGAGTTATTAATCACGACCCAATGGTGAAGGAATCGACACGTAACAAAGTGATGGCAATTGTTGAACAATATCAATTTACCCCATCCAAATCAGCTAGAGCAATGCGTGGTTATGGTAATAAAGTGATTGGTATAATTGTTACTCGCCTTGATTCCATATCCGAAAATCATGCAGTTCGAAACATGTTACCTGTTTTTTATGCAAATGGTTATGATCCGATTATCATCGAGAGCCAATTTAGCCCGCAAAAAGTCGAAGAACACCTGACAATGTTAAAAGAAAAGCAAGCTGACGGTGTAGTGATTTTTGCTTTTACAGGATTGAATAGCTCTCGACTGACATTTTGGCAAGATAAATGTGTGGTTATTGCTAGGCCTTTTTCTGATTATACTTGCATTTGTTATGATGATGTAGGGGCGGTAAACAAAGCATTAACCTATTTATATCAAAAGCATAAAAAAATTGGCTATATTGGTATTACTAAACAAGATCAGACTACTGGCGAATTACGCTACCAAGCGTATACTAATTTTTGTCATACTCATAAACTTAAGCCAAATGCGGTGCTTGGCAAATTAAGCTATTATTCTGGTTATGAGCTTGCCGAGTCAGTATTGGTTGATTCACCAACAGCAATCATTTGTGCTACCGATTCAATTGCTTTAGGCCTAAATAAGTTCTTATCTGAAAAAAATATCAATAATATTGTTGTTATTAGCATTGGTAGTAGTGAGCTGCTTAAATTTTTGTTTACCAAAACGATTACTGTCGATCTTGGTTTTGATAAAGCTGGTACTTATGCTGCAAACGAGTTATTGCAAATACTACAAAGTGGAGCAAAACCTAAAATTATTACGGTTCCTTCCCAAATACTCATTTAACTATTTTTGAGTGATATATTGCCTAAAATTGTGAGGTTTATCACAAAAAGGGAACGTTCCCATTTATTTAAATAATAATTCAATTTATGCTTAATTGTTACCAAATTAGAGTCAAAATAATTAAAAAATTTTGGCTTAAATTGAAAATAAGGAGACTTAACAATGGCAAAAGCACCTAAAATTTCAACAAAATCAATTATGCAATTGATTGAACTTGTTGGAGGAAAAGAAAACATTGCTAGTGTTACCCATTGTTTGACAAGATTAAGGTTTGCGCTTGCTAATCCCAAATTAGCCAATGTTGAAGCGATTGAAGGATTGTCTTTTGTCAAAGGATGCTTTAATAATGCCGGGCAGTTTCAGGTTATTATTGGAACGGATGTTGATAGTTATTACAAATTATTGATTGAACAATTAAATATTGACGAAGCGACCAAAGAGCAAACAAAAGCCGCAGCTAAACAAAATATGTCATGGTTTGAACGGTTAATCTCAAATTTAGCTGAAATTTTTGTACCATTATTACCTGCAATGATTGCGGGTGGTTTATTACTCGGCTTGCGTAATGTAATTGGTGAAATGCCAACTATTAACGATAAACCGCTTACTGACACGTATACTTGGTTGGTACCTATTCATAGTTTTCTTTGGTTACCGTGTGAAGCGATTTTCCACTTTTTACCGGTGGCTATTTGCTGGTCTACAGTCAAAAAAATGGGCGGTTCTCCTGTGTTAGGGATTGTTTTAGGCATAACATTGGTTTCTCCACAACTGATGAATGCTTATAATCTAGGGAAAATCGTTCCTGACGTGTGGGATTTTGGTTGGTTTACGATTCAAAAAGTCGGCTATCAAGCTCAAGTGATTCCATCTATTTTTGCCGGTTTGGCATTGGGATGGATCGAAACTCGATTACGTAGAATTGTCCCTAATTACCTAACTTTAGTGATTGTACCAATCGTATCACTACTATTAGCCGTCGTCCTTGCACATTTTCTTTTAGGGCCAATCGGACGAATGTTAGGCAATGGTATTGCTTATGTGGTTAAATACTTAATGACTGGTGATTATGCCTTCATTGGTTCGGCAATTTTTGGATTCTTTTATGCACCGTTGGTTATTACTGGAATTCACCATACTACATTAGCTATCGATATGCAGATGACAGAAAGTATGGGCGGTACACCAATTTGGCCAATCATTGCTTTATCCAATATTGCTCAAGCTTCAGCCGTTGTTGGCATCATTTTGATCAGTCGAAAACATAATGAGCGCGAAGTTTCCATTCCTGCTGCTATATCCGGCTATCTAGGTGTTACTGAGCCAGCTATGTACGGTATTAACTTACGCTATAAATTCCCAATGTTCTGTGCCATGGTTGGTGCAGCTAGTGCTGGCTTAATCTGTGGTTTATATGGTGTATTATCTAATGGTATCGGTGTGGGAGGATTGCCTGGTATCTTATCAATAAAACCTGTTTATTGGTCAATTTATGCCTTAGCAATGCTAGTAGCGATTATTGTTCCAATCGCATTAACCATCATTGTTTATAAAATAAAACAGAAAAAAGGCACACTAAATATTCAATAATGATAATAAATAGTAATTCACCCGTTTTATGTGAATTTAATTTTACTGATTAAAAATAAAGAGCAAACAATGAATACGAACGAAATCCCTTGGTGGCAAAATGGTACTATTTATCAAATCTATCCCAAAAGTTTTCAAGCCAGTGGTGCGAGTTCAACGGGGGATTTATTAGGTATCATAAGTCGATTAGATTATCTGAAAAATCTGGGAATTAGTGCGATTTGGTTAACGCCAATTTATCCTTCTCCGCAAGTAGATAATGGTTATGATGTATCGGATTATTATGATATTGATCCGGCTTATGGCACGATGGACGACTTTGAATTATTGGTTAAGCAGGCGCATGAACGTGATATCCGTATTATGATGGATATGGTATTTAACCACACTTCAACAGAGCATCCATGGTTTAAATCCGCCTTAGATAAAACCAGCCCATTTCGATCGTTTTATATTTGGAAAGATGCCAAAGCTGACGGATCAGAACCCAACAATTGGCGATCTAAATTTGGCGGCAAAGCCTGGCAGTGGCATGAGCAATCAGGACAATACTATTTACATCTATTTGCAAAACAGCAAGCCGATCTTAACTGGGAAAATCCAACCGTTCGCCAAGAGATCAAAAATGTCTGTCAATTCTGGGCAGATAAAGGCGTCGATGCATTAAGGCTGGATGTGATTAATTTAGTCTCTAAACAGCAAGACTTTCCGGATGACGTGAATGGTGACGGACGAAAATATTATACGGATGGCCCGAAAATACACGAATTTTTACAAGAGTTAAGCCGAGATGTTTTTCAACCTAATGACTTAAAAACCGTGGGTGAAATGTCATCAACTACATTAGAAAACTGTCAAAAATATGCCGCATTGGATGGCAAAGAGTTGACCATGACGTTTAATTTTCATCATTTAAAGATTGATTATCCAAATGGGGAAAAATGGACGCTGGCTAAGCCTGATTTACTTGAACTCAAAAAGATACTTGGCTATTGGCAAGTGGGTATGCACGGTAAGGCGTGGAATGCAATTTTCTGGTGTAATCACGATCAACCTCGCATTGTGTCACGTTTAGGTAATGAAGACCAATACCACAACGAATCAGCAAAAATGCTGGCGATGATTCTTTATGGACTACAAGGCACGCCATATCTTTATCAAGGTGAAGAGATTGGGATGACCAATCCCCATTTTACTCATATTTCGCAATATAAAGATGTGGAAAGTCTTAACATCTACCAAGAAAAAATTGCCGAAGGTATGTCAGAGTCTGACATGTTAGCGATTCTTGCTAGTAAATCACGGGATAATAGCCGAACGCCAATGCAATGGGATAATACTGCCAATGCCGGATTTAGCCAAGGTAAACCTTGGATTGAGGTGGCAAATAATTATCCAAAAATCAATGTTAAAGCAGCACTTAACGATCCCAATTCAATCTTCTATTGCTATAAAACTTTAATCAAATTACGCAAAACATACCCGATCTTTATTTTCGGTGACTATCAAGATCTAACGCCTGATAATGCTGATTGTTGGTGCTATGTCAGACATTGGAATAATCAAACGTTACTTGTGATAGCCAATCTGACCGAAAATACGGTTAAATGGCAATTGCCTAAAGCATTGGAAAATAGTTCTTGGCAAAACTTGTTAAGTAATTACTCAAATCAAACAGAGTTTGAAGGTGAAATGGTATTACAACCTTATGAGGCTATGTATTTGTTGCACGAAAATAATTAGCAATTTTTAACATACTAAAATTAACGCAGAATTGAATGGCTCAGCTGGGTCTGGTGAGTTATTTTTCTGCTGGCTTATGCAAACAATAAATATGTTTACCATGTTTATTGTTTGGCAATTTTTGATTATAAATTAACGCTCGTTTCAGCTCTGAGGGTCTTAATCCGAAACTTGCAACACAAGTTCGGCTAAAGTGAGCTGAATCGGCAAAGCCCATATCATTAGCTAACGTTGTTAAAGTTGCCGATGCGTCAAGCGTATTAATAACATCACGCAATCTTTTCCATAACAGATAGCCTCGGAAATTAATACCTAGATTTTCTCGAAATAAATGTAAAAAACGACTTTCGGATAAATAAATTTTATCAGCAATGTCTTTTGAGGATATCTGTTTTACCGGCAATAACGAAATTATTGAAATTGCTTTAACTATTCGACTATCTTGCCGACAAAGACAACTGGTATTAGGGCGATATAATAAATTAACAATATGCTCGACATCGAATACCTGTTTATTTTCAATAGTATGTATAAAATATTGTGCCAGTATTGAGGCTTCTTCACGCGATAAACGATAAATAGGATCGTTTTCGGTAAAATGTGACAACAAATGAAAATAAGGCGCGTCGGGTTCGAGTAAAAAATTGATAGCGCAAGTTGTATTTAATTTATGTGACAGATTTGAACGAATAATAAAACCAAATTCACGATACTTTTTATCTTCTGTTTCTAAACTTAAAAAAATATCGTTTAGTGATATCGTTAATTGTAAACAAGGATGGCGATGAAAATCGGTATTAACGTTATGGAGAAAGTACAAAGTTGCTGAGTCTTGTTCATCTAATTGAATCACTGAATCAATATGCAAAATGCGCTCTCCTGCTTATTTTATATCTGAATACTATACCAATGATTGATACTTAACTCCTGCCACAAAATAAAAATCACATTGACTTGATTAGCCAAGTATCAATTAACCTTCACTGAAGATTTTGCTAACCATACTATACCAATTAAACCTAAAAATATCATACCATATAGCCAAAATATTTCATTAATGCCAATTAATAATCCTTGATTGGTAATCTGTTGTGCCAGCATAGCTGACACTTGCATGTTAGATAAATCTAGTTGATTGAACTGTTGATAAGTGTAATTTAATGCTTGGGAATTTTGATAAATTATATCAGTCAATTGACTGTGATGAATCACTTCACGACGCTCCCATAAAGTAGCGGTTAACGAGGTACCAACTGATGTCGACAACGTTCTAAAAAAGTTAAAAATACTGCCGGCAATTGCTAATTTATGAATAGGAATATCAGATAAAATAATAATATTTAATGGCATAATAAAACACGCTATCGCAAAACCTTGATAAAACTGCGGCCATGCTGCATCAGCAAAAGTCATGTTTGATTCAAATGTATATGCTCGCCAAAAAAAACAGAGTGCAAACACAATAAAGCTAAACGTCACCACTTTTCGCATATCAACATTTGAAGCAAATCGGCCAATTATTGGCGCAAGAAAAATAGGAACCAAACCAATTGGCGCCAACACTAAACCGGCGTAAGTTGCAGTATAACCAAACACACGTTGTAATAATTGTGGTTGAATAACCAGCGTGCCAATATGGAGTAAAAATGCCAAACTGATACAAATTGTGCCAATGGTAAAATTTCGGGATTTAAAAACGGATAAATCAATAATTGGATAATCTGTTGTTTGTTCCCAAATAATAAAATAACTAATAAAAACAACAGCTAATACAGAAAGAATAATAATCTGATTAGAATTAAACCAATCAAGCTCTTTTCCTCTATCTAATACCAGTTGTAAACACCCCACGCCAGCTATAAATAAAACTAATCCAATCCTATCAATGGGTAGTTTGCTGGTAGCCGTTTCACGATCTTTTAATAAAAGGTGAACACCAAACCAAATGATGATCCCGAAAGGAATATTGATTAAAAAGATCCATCCCCAAAAATAATTATCACTAATCCAACCACCTAGAATTGGACCACAGATTGGCGCAATAATAATTGTCATTGACCATATGGCTAATGACATATTTTTTTTGGCCGGCGGGCAATACGCTAATAGCAAGCTTTGCGATAGAGGGATGATTGGTCCAGAAACCATACCTTGCAATAATCTTGAAAAAATCAGCATGGCTAAACTATTTGAAATACCACAAAGCCAAGAAGTGACTACGAAAAATAAGATAGAATAAGTAAATAATTTCACTTCACCAAAGCGCTGAGCTAACCATCCCGTTAAGGGGATCGAAATAGCATTAGCAACGGCAAAAGAGGTGATAACCCACGTTCCTTGCGAATTTGAAGCACCAAGATTACCCGTAATGGTTGATAACGCCACATTAGTAATTGTTAAATCCAAAATCTGTAAAAACGCGATTACCGCTAATAAAATAATTAGTAAGATAAATCTGATGCCAGTTAAAGGCAATGAGGACGCTTTACTTTGATTCATTGAACAATCTGCGTAGCGTAGAAATTGGTTTTTACAATATCCTCAACGAGCTGCTCAAATTCAGTTTCATCAAAAGAAAGTGAATCCGTTTGATATTTTATCGTCTTCGCTGGAATATCGGTTAAAAGCTTACCTGACGTATCATGCGTATCCACATTAACATTCATTGATAAGCCTATACGTAATGGAAATTGTTTAAGTTGCGCTTTGTCTAATTCAATCCGTACCGGTAAACGTTGAATCACTTTGATCCAATTTCCTGTCGCATTTTGTGCAGGTAGCAAAGAAAAAGCGCCACCGGTGCCCATCGCAATACCACTTATCTTTCCTTTATACTCAACTTTTTCACCATAGTAATCACTTTCTAAGGTAACTGACTGACCGATACGAATATCGTTTAACTGTACCTCTTTAAAATTTGCTTCTACCCATACTTGATCTAATGGAACAATAACCATTAAACGCTCACCTTTAGTCACTTGTGTACCAACTTGGACACTTCGCCTCGCGACATACCCAGTTACAGGTGCGGTGATTTTGGTTCGCTTTAAGTTAAGCCAAGCTTGTTTTAATTTAAAAATTGCTTGCTGAATACTTGGTTGTTCTAATAATGGCGTTTTCATTAGTAGCGCATTATTAATGGCTAATTCATGCTGAGATATCTTTAAATCATTAATAGCAAAATCGACATCTTGCCTTGCATGAATAATCTCTTCTTTTGAAATAACCTTTCGTGACCAAAGATTCTCCCGGCGTTCAAGATCTTGCTTAAGTTTGTCTAAGGTGACTTGTTTTAACTGAATGCTGGCTGAAAGTTTTTCATTTGTGATCTGAATTTGATGCAACTCTCTAATCGCTTTGATTAACGCATTTTTGGCATAACCAAATTCATTTTCTGCATCAACTGCATCAATCGTTGCTATCACATCATTTTGTTGAATAAAATCGTTATTATCGACATTAATCGTCAATATTCCACCATTTACTTGCGCATCAACCGGGACCTGATTACCCATAACATAGGCATTATCAGTTGATTGATTAAATCGACTAAACATAAACCAATAAACGCCATAAGCCAAAGCAAAAAAAAGAAATAATAGCGTTAATATAATCAGCTTCTTTTTACGTTTAATTGGGTGCGGTGGCGAATCTATCTCTTTATCCATACTTTTGTCCGTCTTACTACAACATCATTAAGGGTAGAAAACAGTAGTATTAGATAGATAATTGGCTTTGTCTTGAATAAAGTAGCTAACTTGATTTTAAATTGATATAGCTGATTTATTTGAATGAATTTTGGTTAATATATCGACTATAGAATGTAGAAAGCAAAAACAGCAGTCAAAATTCTATAATCGCGATTTTAAAGAGAAATCATTTAACGTGCTGATTGAAACGGTATAGACTCCTCAATCTTTTTTACAAAGATATGAATCAAAAATGTGATTTATGCCTAAAACGAGAGCCAACGGTGGGTAAAAATGTTGCTCCGGCTTTAACATCTAACCAAATTTGCCGATAACGTTGGCGTCGCTTTACTCGGCAATAATTCGCCAATATGGAAAACCCTTGCTTTTCCATTATCCACAGAAAACAGGACTTCCATTTAGAGGCGGTATTGGAGTTAATCCCTAATTGCTGATTAGCGGTTTTAAGGGTTTCACCTTGTAGCAATAAGTCAACAAAAGGTAACCACAGTTCGCAATGAGATAAATGATCTAATTGATATTTTTTGAGTGGATTAAACGTGCGTCGACAGCTTCGGCAACGAAAATTAAGGCGGTGACCAATACGAACCGTCAGAGGTGATTGGCAATAATCGCAAGGCATGACGGTTTTACTGAGCAAATCTTTAAGCCATAATTTAAATGCTTGCGCTTGCTGACTGACCTGGTTAGGGGTGGTTTTCTCAAGGTCTAATACCGCTTGATAAAGGTCAGGCTCATGCTGTTCCAGCAATTGCCGTATAACATTATCCCGTCTACCAGCTGCACGTGGTGATAGGTTGAACCGGACTGCAATAAAACTGTGGGGCTGAGCCGTTAAGGTGTACGGAGCAATATCAATCAGCAATGATGTCGGTTTAAGGCGCAGGCATAAAGGACTTGCTGCAACTAACTTGGGCAACTGTTGCAAAAATCGCTCAGCAGCAGGCTGTTGCTTACTCGGTAAAATTGCATGATACATCATTACGCTCCTTATAACGGTATAGACTCCTCAATAATTTTCACAAACACTATAACCTAAAAAGTAAACAGTTGGAATTGTTTAATTAACGACTGCCCAGCCTAAACAGAATATGCTATATTATTTTTTAACTGATTTTACAAGGTGATACGATGGATATTAAACTGACTAAGCATGACAAACGCTATATTGAAGGCACAGATGATGTGTACAGCATTATGCAACGTGTGTTATTGCGTGATAACCAAATCGACCAAGAAAAAGAACATCTTTGGATGATTGGCATGAATCAAGCTGGTTATATTCTGTACATCGAACTGATTGCGCTTGGCAGTTATAAATCGGTCGACGTTGAACCGATGAATGTATTTCGTGTTGCGGTGATGAAAAACGCCTCACGCGTGATATTAGTTCACAACCATCCGTCAGGATCGCTGACGCCGTCGGATGCCGATAAAGATATCACCGATCGCCTCATTCAAGTTGGCCGTATTCTAAATATCGACCTAATCGACCACCTAATCATCACCCCAAAATCCTATATTAGCTTTCGCAGTACTAAACTTATGGACGAGCTAGAACAAAGCCTAAAATACGTACCGACTTATCAAGTGATTGATATGATCCGTAAGGAAGAAAAAAAGATCGCTAAAGAGAAGTTGGCGGTTGAAAAGGATAAGACAAAAACAGCTCAACAAAAAGCAAAAGAAATAAAAGTAAAAGCTGAGACTGAAAAGAAAATATTGATTAATGCATTGTTAGAAAAAGGTGTTTCGGTTGAAGATATTGCTAAGATTTTGAGGATAACGGTGAAGGGGGTGGAGAGGGTTGTGAAAAAATAACCCTCTTAGGTAGTTTTTCTATGAATAATAACAAACTCTTTACTCATTGAAAAAACAGGATTGTTGTTTACTTTCGATGTTAATTTTGGTATTCGTTTATTAGGAATCTCTCGGTTGCATTCATAGATATTTCTAAAATTTTTATGTTCTAAGTATTCTTGGGTGATTGATGTTAGGTTGATATTAACTCCATCAACAGTACGATTTCCCAAAGTCAACACAATATATTTTTTGGTAACTCTGCATAGTTCATCAAGAAATAAGAAATAATCTTTAAAAAAGCTAATTACTTTTTTTTGTTTTGAAAATGATATATTGTCTAAATATGGTTGTAAAAGTGATTTTCCAATTTCATTTTTAATCGGACCTTTATAAAATCCACCTAAACTCTTTCGATCTATTGCCGAATAATTATCTAATTCCCAACCATCAAAAGCCAAATCTTTTTTATCAATCCAATGGAGTGCTAGTGATGAAAACTGTCCATAAGGTACTGTTGTTGCATTATCCCCATAGGGTGGCGAAGATATAGATAAATCTATTGAATTTTTTTTGAATTTAGCCAATTGTTTTAAAGAATCGTTTTTATATAAATTTAAATTAGAAGATGAAATAGTGAATTTTGAAATATTTTGTTCAACGCTAGTAATAAAATCATCTATTAAATTATTCTTCATACGTTGAATACATTCAATATTTTTAACGTGTAGTTTATATGTTGAACTACGTGAATTACTATATTTTCGAATAAATGTACTTAAAATTGACCAAAAATAGAGTCTATTCTTTTTACTTTTTATCAAAATAATAGATTGGCGAATTTTTTTTAGACTGATAATAATATCCGAACGAAACCATTTATTCATATTGGGAAATGAAAAATCATCTATTTCAACACTATCTAAATAATTTTTTAATTTTTCTATATCAGTTTTTATACTTTTTGTTATTCCTTGTAATTTCACTTTTGTTATTAAATAGGCTAGAGGATTGATATCACAACCAACTAGTTTAATATTAGGACATAATTCCAATGCTTCATAAAGTGCTGTACCAGAGCCAAAAAAAGGGTCAAAAACAGATTCAATATTTTCCGATTTTAAAAGTTCTTGAAGAATAAGATTTTGAACTGGTGCTATCATAGTTGCAGGATAAAGTGCTAAACCATGTATATCATTTTTTTTGTAATTACGGAATGATATATCACCTAACATTTTATTTCCCTTTACTGTTTAGTGGCTCTGGTTTTTTACATTCAGAAATAATATTATCAGAAACATTATATAACAAGGCATCAGAAAGAACAGCAAATAACACTGCTTTTTTTGCTATATCATTTATTTCTGAATCAGTTAAATAAAGCATTGATTTATGCGCTCCTAAATGAGCTTTTTTCACCATATTTAAAAATTCTTCTTTATCTAATAACTTATTGAAAGACTTATAATCTATAGCTATAGCTTTACTCAATTCAGTCTTCAGTTTATTATTTAATGCTATGAATTCAATAATATATTTAACTCTAGATTCTAATTCATTTATAGTTAAGGAAATTGGGAAAATATTAGGATCTTTATTTTTTAAATAATCACTACATAACTCAAAGATACTTCTCAATGCGCAAGCAATGGTTTCATTATATTCTCCTTTTTGTTTATAAATTTTTTCAAGTTGAACTATTAATTTCGAAACATATGGAATCTTGATTGAATAGTCTTTAGTTAAAGGAAGATTAAATAAACTTTTTTCACTGTTAGCTGTGATCTTAGCTTCCGGTAATTCAAATATTAGTTTTAAGTTTTCAACTACCTTTCCAGTTATTGAATCATTGTAAATATATTTAATTGTTTTTTCACATGGTAAATCCTGACTTTGTAAAATAAACTTAGTTGCTTTTTTTCCATCGATTTCTATTTGTATATCTTGAACAAGATCTATCTGCTCCCCGCTACTATTACAAGCAAAAGTAATTTCTTTTAAAAGATTTATTTGTCGTGAAGGGATAGTTATTCTTTTTAGTTTTTGTCGTAAAGTTATTTGAGCAGGTTGAGGTAAAAGACTACTTTCTTTACCACTTGTTGATGTAGATTTGTTTATATCATAAGGATATGCAGCCCCTGTTTCGATATTTCCAAATTTTTCTTTAATTTCATGCCTATAAAAAGAGCCATACTCCTGAATCTTTTGGTTTAATTCATTTAACTTTTCCTTGATGCTAGATGTCAATTTGTTTTGTACAAAATTAGTTCTATCAGAATTAAACTCCATTAAAGGATGAGAACTAATAATTTTAATATGGCCAATTAGTTGTGGTAATACATTCCCAGATCTCTTTTTTCTGAATATACTTGGGTCGAATAAAGTATAATTATGAAATAAATTATTATTGACATAAATTAATGGAATTAGTGCATCATCATGTTCTCGATAATATAATTGTGAAACTTTTTTCGTACCGCCTGACTTAAAAGAATATGCAATTAACTCTATATCTAATATGTATTCATTAGTATTAATGTCATACTTTATTTCATTATATTTTCCACCTTTATAAAAAAACTCAATTTTTGCTTTTTTGGATGAATATGTAATATAAAAAAGCTGATCTTCTTTATCTATATCTACAAAATTAGCATGCCTTTCATTTTCATATTGACCATGATTTGTCTTTAAAACTATTTTAAATTGATCATCATAAAAGGCATTAACTAATTTTTTAATATTTTTGTCATGTGAAAAATATTTCTCTAAATCATCATTATCGTCTTGACAGATATCAATTATAATAGTCGTACCTTTTTCGGTAGATGTTTCTTCTTTTGTTTTTACACGATAGGAAGCAATATTTTTTAGTGAAATTAATTCATCTTTATTGACTGAAAATGTTATCTTTTTTCCATTTTTATTTGTTACCCATGTAACATTATCGCCAAATTTAAAAACAGATAAAAAGCCTAATCCTTTGGAACCCTGTGTATATCTTTTTAATTTGCTTTCCTTATTACTGATAAGTTTTCCAAACTTTTTTTCACTAATGGAAATATGGAAAAGCTTCTTAATACTTTTATCATCCATTCCTAAGCCATTGTCTTTAATAACCAATTTTTTATTAATTGTATCAAGGGTGATAATAACTTCTGTTGCAAAGGCGTCATAGGCATTTTTAATAAGTTCATTTAAAGCAACTATATAGGTAGGTATTTTATCTGAAAGTTCACTAATTATATTACCACCTACTCTCATTCCAATTGGTTTCATATATTTCCTTTATTTTCTTTTAAAAAAAAAGATAAGTTATAAAGATTATCTAAATTATATACAAAAAATTTTACGAATAAAGAAATAGTTATCAATCTTGGTTTCATATACTACTTTTGGGATTTCATCAATCACATTAGCATCTTTTCGACATTCAACATGTGCCGTTGCTTTGATTTGGTCTTCAATGGTAAATCTGTTTCTCGTCGCTGTTGGGCTTATCACTCACTACACAATATGAAAAAACCATCTCATTTGGTAAATTATTGTTAAATATATCTTTTTGTTGTTTCGAGAACGAAAAAACAGAAGAGTAATGATGCCGACAGGCTAAAAAATATTTGGTGGGCTGAGTTGGGATAAGATTAACAGCCCCTAGAGCAAATTAGAGATCACGCATTAAAGCCCAAATAATTGCTTCACCATTTGTTGATTGTATTTATCCTGACCACGCCAATAAGTGGCATATACCCAATCGTGTTTTCCCCTTGTTGGGCGCTCATAAGAAGCGGGTTGTAAAATCCCCACACAAGCCAAAATCTCAATAACGGTGTTACGTTCATCCTGATTGGATTTAAAGTTAGGTACATCCGTCAGTTTATCACTCAGTGAACCCGGGTAATCATCTTGCTGACAGGATGCAATAATGGCTAATATCCCTTTTAAAATAGCTATATCATCTTTGGTCGGTTCAGAGATTGCCTGTTTAGTGAATTGCATGAGATCAAAGTAGGTATAAAGTAAATCACCATGACGCACTCCTCCCCACTTTATTCGTTCAAAGTTTAAGATATTTAAATCTGCTTTGACGTAGTTTTCATTACCTATCATGCCATATTTGAGATCTCGGCAGACCTGACACGTATGGGATGAATGACTCATTTGGCCATCTTGATAAGATTGACCAGACACGACTGGCGTATATTGATGTGCTGTCATTAATTTGGCGATAAAGTATGATGCAATACCTGAGCGCCAATCAAGTCGCCGCGTTGATAAGCTGCTCAAAAATGCTTTGGCAACGTGTTCAAGTGTGATTGTGGAGACGATGTTTATGATTTTATTGACACAATCATCGTGTGATATGGTAATGGGATCAAACATTAATCCTTTTTCTTTCGCATACGCGAAGTCGTTCGGCTCTGTTTTTATCTCCTTTCTGTCTTTCCAGCCATTTTTCCAATAGGTTTGAAACAAAATCTTTTTTGCTTTTTTGTCCATTTAATCACCGTATTTGTCTATTTTACTTTGAATTAGCCCGAGTAAACCCTCTAGCCATTGAGTTTAACCCATTGCGATAAATGATCAAATTCAGCAGTGATTTGATGTTTTTCTTTTACTGCAATTAGCTTCGATCCGTCATTAAAAGTCACGTGCTAATCTTTAGCAAGCAAATAGTGTGTTTACACTTGTCCAAGCCCAAAGCCAAGTTTCAGAAGCATAGGAAAACCTTACCAATATTTGGATTGAAAAATACAAATCATCACCCAAAATGATCTGCTGTTTTTTGCATATCAATCTGCCAAGGTTGACCATCAGTAACACCTTTTAAGATTTAAATAAACTTCATCAATTTATCGGTGAGTTTGCTATTTTAAAGCAAATGAGCGAGTCATAAAAATAAATTTATCAGACTTACTATATCAATTTTGTCCTTTACAAATAAATAATCAGCGTATAGAATTCATCCGCTTTCCTGAATAGTGCTGCTGCAGGAAAACAGTAATTATCTTCTCAATTTGAGGAGACGCTTTTTTATTGTTTTCTAGGTGGCTATTATGTCTACATTTTCCCGTTTACAAAAACGTTTGTCCCGTCTTGGGATTGAAAGTCATTTTAATAATGATATTTATACTTTAAATAAAGAAAATACTTCTGCTCAGATTTTGTTACCGAGTCCATTGCCTTTAGAGCAAAAAGCAGTAGAGCAGCTTCTGAACTTTGCATCAGTGAACGTCCCTAATAGTGTAGGGAAAGTTTGCATGGCTCGTGCTACACCTGATTTTCATCCGGGTGCGGTTGCGCCTGTTGGTAGTATTGTTGCAACTACACAGGATTTAGTTATTCCGGCAGCAATTGGTACCGATATTAATTGCGGTATGCGGCTTTTTACCACGGGTTTAAGCTTTGATCAGGTGTGTGAACAAAAATCGACAATTATTGCACAATTAAAACGTGTGTTATTGCAAGATGAGCGTGATGTACCTGTTACTCCACACTCTTTTCAAGCATTATTCGATCAAGGCCTTGCAGCATGGTTATCGGCGTTACCGCAGCAAGGTTTGTGGAATTCAGTTAATTATGAACGATTACACGCAGAGCTTAATAAAATATCGGGTAATCACTTAATTAAGGCAGATAGTCAGTATGCGCCTGAAGCCTTTTTTGAAAAACGCAATATTATCCGCCCAGCGAGTTTAGGTACAGTCGGATCTGGCAACCATTTTGTCGAGTTACAAATTGTTGATGATATTATCGATCGACATTTAGCTTATCAATTAGGTCTTGAAAAAAATAGTGTTGTCGTCATGATTCACACTGGATCGCGTGATGTCGGTTTTTACATTGGTCAGCGTTGGCAAGATAAAGCAAAAGCTTTATGGCCGATTAATGAAAAACAACCAAAATCAGGATTGTTTGGTTTAACAGATAGTCACGCACAAGCCTATTTACAAGCTATGGGCGTTGCTGCGCGTTATGCTTGGATTAATCGAATTGTGATTACCGAATTGATACGTAAATCACTTGCAACTATTTTTCATCAAGATAATAGTCAACTCGTGGTCGACATTTCGCACAATATCATTTTGCCTGAACATGAGATGAATATTCATCGTAAAGGGGCGACGCCTGCTTATGCTGGTCAGATAGCTTTAATCCCTGGCTCAATGGGTGATCACTCTTATGTGGCAGTAGGAAAAGGTAATGCTGATTGGTTATGGTCTTGCTCACACGGTGCAGGTCGAGCAGAAAGACGACAAGCTATGCGTAGCAAAAAAGTTGAATATGATAAGGTTAATTTGCCATGGCAATGTATTACCTTAAAAGAAGAACGCCTACGTGAAGAGGCTCCTACAGCCTACAAACCGATCACACCGGTGATTGACGCACAACAAAACGCCGGTTTGATTCAAACAGTGGTTAAACTTAAGCCGTGGATTACGTTTAAGGTGTAATTTTTATACAACAACCGCATTGAATTGGCTTGATGCGGTTTTAAAAATTACTTTGTTTGCGCAAGCATTGGCTAAATCAGCAAAAAAACTCACAACAACTTGTTTATAGCAAACAATACCAAGCCAATAGTTATTGCTTATTAAAATTTGTAAAAAATATTGAGGAGTCTATACCGTTATCTCGTTTAAGGCTTCCAACATTTAACGGTGGAAACCTTAACAAGATTATATATAGTTCAAAAGGGATTTTTCTGCATTGAGCAACTTTATTTAACCGCTATCAATTCATTACCCAAATAGTATCAATACCCAGCTGCTAAACCATCCCCTCTCGGGTCGGTTGCGCCCATTAGTAGATGATGATTTGCATCGACAAGAATGGCACCGGCATGTCCCATGGTATCGGTGTAATCATCTATAACTTGCACATCATGCCCACGTAATTTGAGGGAATGAGTTACATCGTTAGGTATGCGCCCTTCAACTTTAAGATTATTGGAAGATGCACCCCATGTGCGGCCATGTAACCACCTTGGTGCATTAATGGCATCTTGAGGTGTCATATCAAAATCAACAATTCGTGTCACAATTGCCGCTTGCGTTTGTGGTTGTCCTTCTCCGCCCATGGTGCCATAAACCAGATAAGGTTTATTGTCTTTTAAAAGCATGGCTGGATTTAACGTATGAAAGGTGCGTTTATTTGGCTCTAAACGATTAATATGGTTAGGATCTAACGAGAAAAAACTACCACGATTTTGCAATAAAATTCCTGTATCTTTAGCAACAATGCCGGAACCAAAATCATGGTAAATACTTTGAATAATAGATACCGCATTTCCTTCTGCATCAACAACACCAAACCAAACGGTATCGCCTTTAGGATCTAATGGCTTTATTTCTACACGAGCCTTTTGCATATCAATCTGTTTTGCTTGTTGCTGACCATGTTGGGTAGATAATAAGAGAGCAAGCGGAATCTGATTAAAATCGGGATCAGTAAGGTATTTATCTCGATCAGCAAATGCTTGTTTTGTTGCTTCAATAATTAAATGGTAATAATCAACGCTACCTTCACCCAAGGATTTTATATCAAAATTATTGAGTATATTTAGAATCTCTAACGATGCCATACCTTGTGTATTGGGTGGTAGATTATAGGCCGTATATTCTCGATAATTAACATGGATCGGGGCTACCCATGTAGCACGATGCTTAGCAAAATCATCTAAAGTTAACACACCACCATGGCTTTGCAGATCGTTGACAATATTTTTGGCAATATCACCCTGATAAAATTCCTTAGCGCCTTTATTTGCTATGGTTTTTAATGTGTTAGCTAAATCGGGTTGTTTAAGGATTTCGCCGATTTGGTAAGCTTGCCCATCGTTTTTTAAGAATACTTTTTTAAATTCCGAAAAACGCTGTAACTCCCGAAACTCTTTGTCTTTTGGATCAATATTGATTGTTGTCCAATAATTTAAGCTAGGTGAAACCGAAAATCCATGTTCGGCATAATCAATTGCTGATGCGAATAACGTGCGCCACGGTAGTGCATTTTTCATATTTTTAGATGCATATTGGTACGCCTCATCCCAACCGGAAACCACCCCTGGAACGGTATTGGCTGCCAGATAACCTCGTGAGGGAATTTTATGGAAACCTTGATTTTTATAATAGTCTATCGTGGCTAAACTACCAGAACGACCGCTGGCATTTAGCCCTTTTAGTTCTTTGGTTTTAGCGTTGTAGACTAACCAAAAGTTATCGCCACCTATGGTGTTCATTTGAGGATAAACAACAGCAAGCGTTGAGGCTACGGCAATCGCTGCATCAACCGCATTGCCTCCTTTACGTAATATATCAATTCCAGCTTGAGTCGCTAAATAATTGGGGGACGTTACCATGACATTGGTAGTTATCGGGTTAAGACAACGGGAAGGGGTATCACAGTACTTTCCTGTCTCTGATAGCGGTATATCAGCAGCACCAGATAAAGGATTAATAAGCAATAAACTTAATAATATTGGGTGTCTTTTCCACATTTTAGTCGTTCCTCAATTGTTAACAGTAACATTTTGAGGAATGCATTTTCTATGCCAAGAATAAACTAATTAAATTTTGCAGCTAAAATGATTATGACCAATGACAATAATACCGATCTTAATTGCCTTATAATGCAAGCGGTGTTCCGCGATACTGCAAATCCGGCTGTTTAATCCATTGTTGAGCATCAATAATCGCGAGCTCTCGGGCATTTTGTTGTTTGGTGATATCAAGCACGTGATTGGCGGCATTGGCGGCGAGTTCAAAGGCGGTTAGTTGGGATTGTCCATTGACTAAATGGGCAGTAAACAGACTACAGATTAAATCCCCAACGCCTAATGGACGGTGTGGAAAATCATATAATGGTCGAGCCAGATGATAGCTTTGTGATGGTGTGGCTAAAATCATTTCAAATAATTCAGTCGTTTTACCGGCATGCAGCAGATTTTTAACCAATATGGCTTGAATCGGCTTATTTTGCAGTGTTTTTATTGCGTTAAGCACATCGTTAAAGGTTTTGATTTCCAGATTCGATAATATCTGTAATTCTAATAAATTAGGTGTAATAAAGTCAGCGTATTTGATTGCTTGCTTAGTGAAGAAATCAATAATATTTTGTGGCAAGGAACTGCCTTTATTGATA
The DNA here is from genome assembly GCF_026536845.1 of Gilliamella sp. B3023. Classification (NCBI taxonomy): domain Bacteria; kingdom Pseudomonadati; phylum Pseudomonadota; class Gammaproteobacteria; order Orbales; family Orbaceae; genus Gilliamella; species Gilliamella sp. B3023. The sequence continues at coordinate 198,491 of NZ_JAFNNH010000001.1, read as the reverse complement.
TCGCCCCCCATCACCGGATCGCAAACATAAATCGCATTAGGATTATAAAATTTTATCTTTTTTACGGCCTCAAGGATCTCTTCACCTTGTTCGGCAAGCCCAATATAGCCCGAAATAATGGCGTCAATGGATGACAATACGCCAATTTTTTCCAAACTATTGACGATTCGAGTGATTTGCTGAGCGCCCAGCACAATGCCGTCATAATGTGGATAAACCGTATTACTCGATAACTGAACGGTGTGTATTGGCATCACTTCGACACCTTGTAATTGCATCGCTAGTGTTGCCACTTTATTACCGGCATAACCATAAACAACATTGGACTGAATTGATAAAACAGTTTTCATATATAGACCTTATTATTCATCATAATAACGATATTTGCTTAACAAGTAGATGCAGATAATGGATATCAGTGCTAAACCGCAATAAAACAAGGCTAAGGGTAACCAAAAACTTTTGAAGGTATAAATAACATAACCCCCTATCATTGGAATTAAGCTACCAAAAATAGCCGCACATCCTTGATAACTCATTGATAACCCAGTATAGCGCATTCTGGCAGGGAAAATACGGCTCAAATACCCAGCTATTACACCATAAAAGCCGCTGTAGCAAATCACATTTAGCGAAATCCCAATAATAAAACTGGTTTTTGTGCCTGAATTTATAATCGGGAATAACAAAAATACTGATGCCATTGCCAATATTGCTGTACAAATCAAAAAGCGTGTTGCCGAGAATTTTTCTGACCAATAAGAGATAAACGGTTGAGCAACAAAATGGACAATAGCGATCCAAAACAGTGCATCAACTATCACTGATTTTTCGACACCAAGTACCAAAGTAGTATAACCAATCATTAAGGTATTGGAAAAGATACCGCTAAATGACAGCACATTAGCACCAATCGCTAATATTAATAATGGCAATGCTTTTTTAAATACTTCAATAATCGGTGCTGACTCTTGCTTTAAGTCCGCTTGTTTTTTAGATGCTTCAACAAAAACCGGCGATTCGGTTAACGTCACTCTAGCAATAATGCCAATAATTAACAAAATAGCACTGGCTAAAAAAGGAATACGCCAATAACCACTATCAATCAGTTCATTAACAGGTAAACGAATAATATAAGAAAAAACCAGTAATGCTAAAATATTGCCTGCTGGGCTTCCCCATTGAGCAAAGGATGAAAAGAAGTTTTTCAACCCTTTCGGCGCATGTTCATTCGTCATCAACACGGCACCACCCCACTCACCACCAACGGCAACACCTTGTAAAATTCGCAATGCAACCAATAACGTTGGTGCCAAAATACCTGCTTGTTGATAAGACGGTAATAACCCAACAAAAGTGGTCGCCGTCCCCATTAAAAGCAAAGTGATAATAAGTGATTTTTTACGCCCTAAACGGTCACCAATATGCCCAAATAACATAGCACCTAAAGGACGGGATAAAAAACCTACTGCAAAGGTAGCAAACGCCCCTAAAATTTGTACAAACTCGTTATCAGATGGAAAAAATAGCTGACCAAAAATCAATACCGATGCTAACGCATAGATATAAAAATCATACCATTCAATAGTAGTACCAATAAAAGCAGCAAAAGCCACTTTTTTTGCAGATGAATTTGACATAAGTAAACCTTGGGTAGAGGAATGTATGACCAATAATGAATAATAAAACTAGCACAAAGCTATCAATATCACAATTCGTTATCTGAAAAGAGATTAAAAATTATATATAGAAATTTAATAATATTTCTATTTTACTAAATACGTTCAACTTGATGTATGCGAATTAATTATAACACTTTAGCTTTGGGCTTCCGATAACTTTTATCTTATTGTAGTGATAACATCTTCAATCAATTTTGAATATGCACAAATCGCATAATGGTATATAAAATTGATATTTCCTTATTTATCGATAATCGCTTTTAATTAGATTTAATAAAAATATCGGTAAGGAATCATTATGGGATTGATCGCGCCTCATGCTAGTGACAGTTTACAACCTTTACAGGTTGATGACGATGAACGTCTAGCCCTGCAACAATATGCAAAAAATTTACCAGCAATTACCTTATCCAGTCGTGAAACTGGAGATTTAGTCATGTTAGGCATCGGGGGTTTTACACCTCTGTATGGCTTTATGCGAGAAGAGGACTGGCGTAGCGTTTGCGATAGTATGCATTTAGCGAACGGGGTTTTTTGGCCAATTCCTATAACTGTATCGGTGACCGATGCTCAAGCTGATACCCTAAAATTAGGTGATGAAATCGCCTTAAAAACACCAGATGGGCAGATAATCGGTATTTTGAATGTGGATAGCATTTATCGTCCAGATAAACAATATGAAGCTAATCAGGTGTTTACAACGACAGATCCAAGCCATCCTGGTGTTGCAATGCTGATGGCTCAACCACCGGTTAATTTAGGTGGTAAAGTCCGAGTTTTGCACGATAATGGCTTTAAAGCACAGTTTGGTCAATATGCTTTAACGCCACAACAGGCACGGGAACGCTTTAATCAATTATGTTGGAAAAAAATAGCGGCCTTTCAAACTCGTAATCCAATGCATCGTTCACACGAATATTTAGTTAAAACCGTGTTAGAACTTTTTGATGGTGTGCTTATCCATTCATTATTTGGTAACTTAAAACCCGGCGATGTACCGGCCAACATTCGTCTTAAAGCAATTAATAGTTTAATTCACAATTACTTTGTGCCAGATTCCGTTATTCATTCCGGTTACCCTTTAGATATGCGCTATGCTGGGCCGAAAGAGGCGTTACTACATGCTCTTTTTAGACAAAATTATGGTTGTAGTCATCTTATCGTCGGCCGCGATCATGCTGGGGTTGGGGATTTTTACTCACCGTTTGCTGCGCAAGAGATCTTTAGCCATTTGCAAGACAACGATTTACTCATTAAGCCAATTAAGATTGACTGGACATTTTATTGCCACAAATGTGACGGTATGGCATCAACGAAAACCTGTCCCCACGATAGTGCTGATCGCGTTCTTATTTCAGGCACGGAGGTCAGACGGCGTTTACAAGCCAAAGAGCCGATACCAGAAACATTTAGTCGGCCAGAAGTCGTTGCTGAGTTATATCAATGGGTAAATCAGTAATCAGCTAAATAGTTAATCATCCATAAATCAATAAAGGGAAAAGCCATGCTAGATTTAACTAAAGTTAACCAAAAATTGCAAAATCAGTCACCGTTAACCATTATTGAATGGGCACTGAAAAAACAACAAGATATTCCAGTGAAAAGTATTATCAGTACCCATTTTGGCCCTTATGAGGCAGTACTTTTGCACCTTGTTACCCAAATCGATCCGAATATTAAGGTTGTTTGGGTCGATAACGGTTATGCAACCAATGCAACTTATCGCGTAGCCAATGAAATTACTAAACAACTTAATCTTAATCTACATATTTTTGTCCCACAAAGGACGACCGCTTATTTAAATGTGCGATATGGTGGGCTACCTGAACTCGATACGCCGGAACACACCGAGTTTACACAAATTGTTAAAATTGAGCCGTTTAACCGTGCTTTGTCTACGCTTAAACCCACATTGTGGTTTACTGCACTACGCCGTGAACAATCTGCGCTAAGGCAAGAACTCAATATTGTAACAAAAGCAGGGGACAATTTATTTAAGATCGCCCCAATACTCGATTGGACGAGTCAAGATATGCAGAATTATATCGAAAAACATAATTTACCTAACGAAATGGACTACGTCGATCCAACTAAAGGACCACAAGGTAGAGAGTGCGGTTTACATAAAATAACTTTTTGATTTTTTATAAATAAACAACATTAGACTTTACTGGCAAAAGGTAAGTGAATCTAAGTTGGTTGGATTTACCATAGCACGTTAAGGTTACGAGCCAATAGCAATTTAACGATAGCTAAACGCTATCAGATAAGGTCATCGTATGAGTACACAACAATTTCCTTTTAATTGTGATGAATTAAAAAAAATTATTGAAAATTACAACGATAAGCAGCTAGCTTGGTTATCGGGTTATTTATGGGGACGGGCGGAAAAAAGTTCCGTCGAACAAGTTTTACCGAGTACCACTCTCCCCTCCAATATGACACAAGCGGAGCAAAAAGTCACAATCATATCGGCATCACAAACCGGTAATGCCCGCCGAGTCGCTAACGAGTTAAGTCAGGATATTGAACGTTTGGGTATTGCGGTGACTCATCTGCCGGCAGGAGAATATAAAGCTAAAAAACTCAGTCAGGAAGAGATATTAATATTGGTGACCTCAACCCAAGGTGAGGGCGAGCCACCGGAAGAAGCGCTGTCACTCTATAAATATCTGTTTGCAGCTAAAGCGCCTAAATTAACTCATTTACAGTTTGCGGTTTTTGGCTTAGGTGACGCTTCTTATCCAAAATTTTGTCAAGCCGCTAAAGACTTTGATCAACGATTCGCTGAATTAGAGGCTCAGCGCCTGCTAGTACGCGTAGATGCTGATACAGATTTTCAAACCATAAGTACCTCTTGGCGACAGGCAGTGATTGATAAACTTAGTCAATTACAACTATCAAACACACAATCGCCAACAGAAAATTCAACCAGTATAGCCGTTAACAGTAGCCTTTATCACCGCGATAATCCATTTATTGCAACCGTTAACGTTAATCAAAAAATCACCTCACGCGATTCAGATCGAGATATTCGTCATATTGAACTTGACCTGTCCGATTCGGATCTTCATTATCAACCTGGTGATGCGGTAGGTGTTTGGTATCAAAATAGTAATGAACTTGTGGAGGAGATACTAAGTATCACCCAACTTGCAGGCGAAACGCCAGTTGAATATCATGGACAACAGATCGCTTTAAAAACGGTTCTGACTGAATATGTTGAATTGACTCAAAATACGCCCATCATTATTGAAAAATACGCTCAAGCCGTTCAACATCCCGAACTTCTTACCTTAATGGGCGATCGAGAAGCCTTATTGGAAATGAGTCAAACATTACCACTGGTTGATATGCTTAACCGCTATCGTGGCAAGATAGAGGTACAGACCTTTGTTGAATTGCTTCGACCTCTTACTCCGCGTTTCTATTCCATTGCTTCTGCGCAAGATGAAGTTGGCTCAGAAGTTCATCTTACCGTAAATGTAGTACGTTATCAGGTCGACGATAAGATCCGTATGGGCGGCGCATCTGGATTCTTAGCAAATCAAATTGCTGATCAAGATCAAGTCAAAATTTTTATTGAGCATAATGATAATTTTCGATTACCTGATGATACTCATGCACCAATCATTATGATTGCTGCCGGTACGGGCATTGCCCCCTTTAGGGCGTTCTTACAACAGCGTGCGAGTCAAGGTGCTACCGGTAAGAATTGGTTATTCTTTGGCAATCCACATTTTATATCCGATTTTCTCTATCAAGTGGAATGGCAGAGCTATGTTAAAGATGGTCTGTTAACTCGCATCGATCTTGCTTGGTCACGAGATCAAGCTGAGAAAATCTATGTACAAGATAAATTAGTTGCTCAAGCCAGTGATATTTGGCAATGGCTACAAGAAGGTGCCTTTATCTATGTTTGTGGGGATGCTAAACGTATGGCAAAAGCGGTTGATTTAGCGCTTCAACAAATTTTGATGACTCAAGCACAATATAGTCAAGAACAAGCTATAAGTTATTTGGATGAATTAAGAAGTCAAAAGCGCTATCAACGAGATGTTTACTAATGATAAACAGATACAACAACTAATATTAATTTATCGAGTGATGTAATATGAGCAAATCTAAAACAGTTACCCTGACTCAAACAGTCAATTTAACACCGCCACAAAATGATGTCTCTGATCTGCCTTTATCGGATTCTGAACGATTTAAGCGAGAAAGTAATTATTTGCGAGGCACTATCGTTGATGATCTTAATAACGGTTTAACGGGTGGCTTTAACAGCGATAATTCTCAGCTAATTCGCTTACATGGCATGTATCAGCAAGATGATCGCGATATTCGTAAAGAACGCACAGAACAAAAACTGGAGCCACTGATCTCCATGATGTTACGTTGCCGCCTGCCCGGTGGTATCATCACCCCAAAACAGTGGCTGACTATCGATAAATTTGCTACTGAAGCAACAAAATATGGCAGTATTCGACTCACGACTCGACAAACTTTCCAATTTCACGGACTGTTTAAACGCAGCCTTAAGTCTGCTCATCAGCTGTTGCATAAGATAGGGCTAGATTCGATTGCCACTGCCGGTGATGTGAATCGTAACGTTTTATGTACTTCAAATCCTGTGGAATCAAAAGTTCATCAACAAGCTTATCATTGGGCAAGCAAAATCTCAGAACACCTTTTACCGAAAACCCGTGCTTACGTTGAAATATGGCTGGATGGTGAAAAGCTTTCTACACCCGATAGTGAGCCAATTTTAAGTTCGACTTATTTACCGCGTAAATTTAAAACTGCCGTTGTCATCCCCCCGATTAATGATGTGGATGTTCATGCTAATGATCTTAGCTTTGTAGCAATAGCAGAAAAAGGCGAACTGATTGGTTTTAATGTATTAGTTGGTGGTGGTTTGGCAATGACGCATGGTGATAAAACAACTTACCCACGCAAAGCCGACGATTTTGGTTTTATTCCTGTCGAAAAAGTACTGACGTTTGCTGAGGCCGTTGTGACCACCCAACGTGATTGGGGTAACCGCAATAATCGAAAAAATGCCAAAACTAAATATACGCTTGAACGTGTTGGCGTGGAAAACTTCAAAAAAGAGGTTGAACTACGTGCCGGAAGTAAATTTCTAAGTAGTAAACCTTATAACTTTAGTCGACGAGGTGATCAATTTGGTTGGTATAAAGGTATTGATGATAACTGGCATTTAACGCTATTTATTGAAAATGGTCGGTTACTTGATTATCCCAATAAACCATTAAAAACCGGCGTTGCAGAAATTGCCAAAATTCATCAAGGTGATCTGCGTATAACCGCCAATCAAAACTTAATTATAGCTAACGTGCCAGAGGAACAAAAAGCAGCCATTGAACAAATTGCACGTCAATATGGTTTGCTTGACGATACTGTCACATTACAACGTAAATATTCCATGGCCTGTGTGTCTTTCCCAACTTGCCCACTAGCTATGGCTGAAGCAGAACGGTTTTTACCGACGTTTGTAACTAAAATAGAACAGATGTTAACTCAGCATCACTTATCCGATGATTATATTATTTTGCGTGTAACCGGTTGCCCTAACGGTTGCGCTAGAGCCATGTTGGCGGAAGTGGGCATGGTGGGTAAAGCACCTGGTCGCTACAATTTATATCTTGGTGGTAATCGAGAAGGCACACGAATTCCTCGCTTATATAAAGAAAACGTGAATGTAGAGGAGATTTTATTAGCACTCGAACCACTTATTGCCGCATGGTCCATTCATCGCAATAAAGAAGAAGGATTTGGTGATTTTGTTATTCGTCATGAGATTGTGAAACCGGTACTCAATTCAGCGATCGATTTTTATCAAGAGGCGAATTGAGATAAGTATAAAAGTTGTTGATTGATAATTTTAAACTATGTTTATTGACTGTAGGCATATATAGCCATAATTCATATGGTTATTACTTTATCATATTTGTCTTTTTTATACGTTCTTTTATACTGAAATTACTTATCAAAGCACATAATTTTACTAATAAAATTACGAATAAGCATAATTTATAAATTAGACAAAATGCTTATAACCAGTTTCATCATATTGCTTATGCTTGCTGGCGGTCTGAAATTTTTTAAATAATTCACTTTTTAGTTATTAATTATATACAGCAACTTACACATAAATAATACAACTATATAACGGGAATAAAGTAATTTTTACTAGGAAGATCGTCATGAATATACAACAATTAAGGATTATTCACGAAGCTGCGCGTTGTAATTATAATTTAACCGAAGTCGCAAATTCTTTATACACATCTCAGTCTGGTGTAAGCCGACATATCAAAGAGCTAGAAGAAGAGCTGAATATTGATCTTTTTATTCGTCAAGGTAAGCGCTTGATTAACATGACTGAACCCGGTTTAGAATTGGTGGTTATTGCCGAACGAATTTTAAATGAAATTAATAATATTAAGCGGTTATCAACCATTTTTTCTAATACTGATGAAGGTTCATTAGTGATAGCGACCACCCACTCTCAGGCCCGTTATATTCTCCCAAATATTATAAAATCTTTTAGAATGCTTTTTCCTAAAGTTCATATCATTATCAATCAGGGATCATCTAGTGAAATTATCTCTCAGCTTCTTTCTGGCGAAGCGGATATTGGTATTGATAATGAAAGAGTAGATAACAATTCACTTGCTATTTACCCTTTTTATCGTTGGCATTACTCTATAGTTACTCCTAAAGATCATCCTTTGACTAAAGTCGATAAAGTGACGTTAGATATGTTACAAACATTACCTATCATCACTTATCGTCAAGGAATATTTCCTCGTAAAAGTATTGATAAAGCCTTTTCGGCTATTGGATTGACACCCAATATCTCGCTCAATGTTCAGGAGCCTGATGTTATTAAAACTTATGTTGAGTTAGGTTTAGGGATTGGTATTTTAGGTAATAAAATGTATAACCCTGATCATGATATCAATTTAGTTGAATTGGATGCGAAACATCTGTTTGAATCACATGTTACATGGCTAGGATTAAAACGACATAAATTACAACGTAATTATATTTGGCGCTTTATTCAATTATGCAATCAAGAGTTGTCATTGGAAGATATCAAAAGTCATGCATTAATTGAGCAAACTCATTCCAAAATACTTGATTATCAGATTTAATTTATAGGAATCATTCTTCTTAAATCATAAACTCTAATAGTTCATCTTGCATAAAAATATTAACGAGTGCAGGTTGCCAGTAGACAGTATCACCAATTTCAACTTGCTGTTGTTCATATTGTCGATAGCTAATAGATACATCAATATGCTTTGGTTGTCCGGCTACAGCAATTTCCAGAAAGACGGTTGGACCAGCAGTATGTATACGTACAACTTCTCCTTGGATATCATTTTTTCGGGCAATTTTAGCAATACTGATTTCGTGAGGTCGAACATAAGCGATAGCAGACTGATCAGGCCAGGTACCTTGTTCCCTCATATCTTTGTGAAAATCACCAATGATTAATGTATTATTTTCAATATAACCATATAAAAGGTTAACATCCCCTAGAAAATGCGCAACAAAGGCGGTTTTTGGTTGCTTATAGACTTCGGCAGGGGTACCTATTTGTTCTATGTGACCTTGATTCATTAAAATTATTCTATCAGCAACTTCCAGTGCTTCTTCTTGATCATGGGTAACAAAGATGCTGGTAACATTGAGTTCATGATGAAAATCACGCAACCAACGTCTTAAATCTTTACGGACTTTAGCATCTAAAGCACTAAATGGTTCATCAAGCAACAACACATTAGGTTTCGAAGCCAACGCACGCGCTAACGCAACTCGCTGACGCTGACCACCTGACAGTTGGTCTGGATAACGTTTGGCAAAATGGTCAAGTTGCACTAATTCGAGTAATTGATTAACGCGTTCATCAATAGCTGTTTTATTTAATCGTACAGATCTTGGTTTCATTTTTAGTCCAAATGCCACATTTTCAGCTACATTCATATGCCGAAATAACGCATAATTTTGAAAGACAAAACCAATATCTCGTTGCTTGGCGCTCAGCTTAGTTACTTCCCTATCAGCAAAATAGATTTGCCCTGAACTGGCAGTTTCTAAACCGGCTATAATGCGCAGTAAAGTTGTTTTTCCACAACCAGATGGGCCTAATAGTGCAACTAATTCACCTTGTTTTATGCTGAAATTGATATTTTCTAAGACATTAACGTGTTCAAAACTTTTATTGATATTGTGTAGTGTAATACTCATATCTACCTCTTAGTTCCCGTAATGACATTCATTGGCTAAGCGCCTTTCAATCCATTGACGAATCAAGAGTAACGCAAGCGACATCATTAATAGCAAAATAGCGACACTAAATGCGGCAACAATATTGTATTCATTGTATAAAATCTCAACATGAAGCGGTAATGTATTGGTGTAACCACGAATATGCCCAGAAACAACCGATACCGCGCCAAATTCACTGAGTGAGCGAGCGGTGCAAAGAACAACACCATGCATTAAGGCCCATTTAATATTGGGTAAAGTAATGTGGAAAAAAATTTGCCAGCCATTTGCACCAAGGACGCTGGCGGCCTCTTCTTCATGAGTACCTTGTAGCGCCATTATCGGTATGAGTTCTCTTGCCACAAAAGGAACGGATACAAAAATCGTTGCTAAAATAATTCCTGGAATCGCATAGACAATTTGAATATTCCACGCCTGCAAAAACGGATACAACGCAGTTTGTGCGCCAAATAGCAATACATAGATTAAACCTGCAACAATGGGGGAAATCGAGAACGGTAAATCAATTAATGTGACTAATATTTGTTTGCCTTTGAACTGATATTTAGTTATGACCCAAGCTGCACATACACCAAATATCACATTTAATGGCACCGCTACACCAACGGCAATCAGTGTTAATTTAAAAGCGGATAAGGTATCTGGCTCAATAATCACTTGCCAAAATGCATTTACACCATTAGCTAGCCCCTGCGCGAGCACCACAACTAGCGGCAACAATAAAAGTCCGAAAAACAGTAATACCGCCAACAAGATTAGCAATAGCTGTAAACGGGTTACTCTCTTTTTTTCTGTTATTGATTGTAATATCTGCATAATCTTATATTAATGGTTTTTATTAATCTTACGGTTAAGTTTTCGCTGTAAACTGTTCATAATTAATAACAATACAAAAGCAATCAGTAACATCGTTACGCCAATCGCGGCAGCGACATCATAAGCATATTGGTCAAGTTTTGAGACAATTAATAACGGTAATATTTCGGTCTTAAATGGAATATTACCGGCAATAAAGACCACTGAACCATATTCGCCAATAGCACGAGCAAAAGCGAGGGTAAACCCCGTTAGCCAAGCAGGTAAAATGGCAGGTAAAATAATATGCATAAAAATTTGCCTAGGCGATGCACCAAGTAAACTCGCCGCTTCTTCTTGTTCACGTGGTAAATCAGCCATTACCGGTTGTAAAGTGCGCACAACAAACGGCAATGTAACAAATAACAGCGCTAAGGTAATGCCAATGGGGGTATAAGCAATTTTAAAACTAAACCATTGCCCAATTGGCCCGTTTTTGGCATAAATTGCGGTTAACGCAATGCCAGCAACGGCTGTTGGTAAAGCAAACGGGATATCAATACAGATATCCATTATCTTACGTCCTGGAAATCGATAACGCACCAGTACCCAAGCCAATAGTAAACCAATAAAGCTGTTTAGACCGGCGCTGATAAATGCGGTACTTAATGAAAGAGTTAATGCCAATAAAAACTGTTTGCTGACTAATAACCGATGCCACTCCTCAAAAGACAGCTTTGTTGAATAAAGAAACAAACCTAATAACGGAATAAGCACAATCAAACTAAGAAAGGTTAAAGTATAACCTAACGTTAAGTTAAAACCTGGGATGATCCGTTGTTGTTTAATGCTTGCAACTTTCATAACATTCACCTTTATACCGCAAAGCTAAGTGAGCACACACTTAACATCGCCAGAATAAGCAGTAATTAGTTTATCTCAGCATAAATTGCATCAAAGATGGCCCCATCACTAAAAAATTTTTTTTGCACTGTTTGCCATCCACCAAAATCGTTATCAACCGTAACTAACTTAATAGTAGGAAACTGATCAGCATATTGTTTAAGGACATCAGGATTAACAGGACGGTAAAAATGCTTGGCTATAATATGTTGTGCCGGATCGCTATATAAGTATTCCAAATAAGCTTGCGCTTGCTTACGTGTACCTTTGCTATCAACAACTTTATCGACTAAAGCCACAGTCGGCTCAGCTAAAATGGATAATGAGGGCATAATAATTTCTAATTGATCGCCACCTTGCTCTCTTAACGCCAAATAAGCCTCATTTTCCCAAGAAATTAAAACATCACCTAAGCCTCGCTGTACAAAGCTAATGGTTGCGCCTCTGGCACCAGTGTCTAAAACCGGAACATGTTGATATAATTTGGTGACAAAATCTTGAGCTTGTTCATCGTTACCATAGGTACTTTTAGCATAAGCCCAAGCCGCCAAAAAATTCCAACGTGCCCCACCCGAGGTTTTGGGATTGGGTGTTATTACCTCAACATCATCTTTTATGAGATCACCCCAATCATAAATCTGTTTTGGGTTACCTTTACGCACTAAAAAAACAATAGTTGAATGGTAAGGCGCACTATTGTTTGGCAACCTAGCTTGCCAATCAGGTGATATGTTAGTTTGATAACGGTTTAACGCATCAATATCACTCGCTAAAGCAAGCGTAACCACATCAGCTTGCAAACCATCAATGACCGAACGCGCCTGTTTACCAGACCCACCATGCGAATTATTTATCGTCAACCGTTCACCGGTTTGCTGCTGCCAATACTCGATAAAAGCCTGATTATATGCTTTATAAAGTTCTCGCGTGGGATCATAAGAGACATTGAGTAATTCAATTGCTTGCGCTTGATGCATAAAAGTGCAAATTGCCAATAAGATTAAGCTGATCCCATGCCTATATAATTTTTGAAAAAGAGGTAAATTTTTCACTCGACACCTCACGCTACGCTACTAATGTATTGGATTAGTAATGATAAAAATATGAAATAATTAGACCAAATTATGGTGAGATGCGAAAACGATTATTTTGCATTTAGTTATAACAAAAATAGATATATAGGTGTTGGGGTAGATTTTTATAGCGTTAGCACTCAAATCATAAATTAAATAGATTTAACTATTTCTGAACAAAAAATTTGGGGATCACAAGATAAAACATATTTATAAACTAATACTCAATATTCCTAAAGAAATTAAATAATAGTTTTGATAACATCTGTAACATAAGGAACCTTTAATTAGTATAAAAAAAGATTCTAGTGTTAACATTTATTGAAAAGTCACGGTATCCAAATATGAAACAATAGGCAAATCTGCCTCAGCCCACGCAAGGCCTCCCAACTCATCATTTTTCAACCAACGAATCTCATGATGTTCTAAACATTGTGGTTGTTCATTTATAAGTCCACAAACAAAAGCGTCAATTTTTACTGAGCCAAAATCATAGTTATGAACAGTCGTTAATAAATGCTTTTTGACCGTTATTCTACAACCCAGTTCCTCTTTAATTTCACGTATCAGTGCATCTTCCAATTTTTCATCAGGTTCAACCTTACCGCCAGGAAATTCCCATTTATAGGCTAGATATTTTGTGTTACCACGTTGAGCACAAAGGTATTTCCCTTCACTAATAATCACGGCTGCAACAACATGAATTAATTCAGTCATTTTTTGCGGCCTCTTTTGCTCTCAACTTTGCTATCGCTTTTAATTTAGAAATATCGTTATTATCTTTAACAAAATGCATTTTACGATGACAATTTGGACATAATGCAACCGTATTTTCTATAGAATCCTCCCCGCCCTCAGACAACCAAAGAATATGATGACATTCTAAATAAGGAATATTTTCTCTGGTGAAAAAAGGAGCTGGATTTTCACATAGATCGCATTTTCCCTCAGCTTTGCGTTTTATAAACTCCGCTAACTCAGTACTTCTTATATATTGAGGCGTAACAATGTCTCGTTTACCTGGTTTTTTATTTTGCTTTATTATTTTATTGAGTAATTTATCTATTTTGTACTTATGGACTTGTTCTTCTTGCGCTTTTTTATAATCAGTAAAAACACTATTGGGCAACTTATTATCAATAAGTTTTAATGGAAAAACCCAAACTTTACGTAATAATTGATTAGCATCGTATTGCTGCGTTTGATAGGGAGAAGCTGCTTTAATTAATCGTCCTGAATATGTATATTCTTTGTCCTTAAACACTTCAAAGTAATGTACACTAATACCATTAAACTCAATCTCATTAAGTGTTTTATTTTGCATAAATTCCAAACTTTGATCACCTCTTTGCCCCATTCCAGTATAATGTAGTACATCATCATCCCAAACATCAGAATAAACTGACTCTACATGATTTGTAATTAGAACTAGAGTATGAGTGGTATTAGATTTTCGCATTCCACCTTGTGGACTACATTTAAAAATATCACATAATTGTTGGTTATTTAAAACTGCACCAGGTGTTAATTGTTTAATTTTATTGTCAACTGGATTCATCATATGCATTTCCTAAACGCTTATCTCAATCGCCCCAAAGGCATATTAGAATTGTGATACTTACACTGTGGTCTTAAACGTTTTAATAAATTAAGCAATGGTTGCTCAATCTCAGTCTTATAATTAAATGAACGCGTATGATCATGTTTATGTTTTGATAATACATACAAAAAAGGTTTATGTAGTGCTGGTTGTTTGCCTTTTTTCCAAATGATGATATCGATGATTTTATGTTGTAATTGTTTGATACCCATTATTTTCATTAACCTAATGTAAAAATTGGGACATTATTACAAATATAGGAATATTTTTGTGATCTAGCTCACAAAAAGTTGAAACACACTGAAAAAAATAATTTTATTATAGAGAAAATGAGAGTATTTACTTCCAAATTGTATTTGATAAAAAGCCAGCAATCGCTGGCTTTATTTTTTGGATACTAAATTATATTACAAATTTTTTTAATTCCATATTATTCTTACAGAACGTTTATATAACGTGTCGAAAAATTATTATTTCTTGAAACAAAATATTTATAAATTTTTCAATTCCTGCGTTCCTCTGTTATTGCTTATTCCTCAATCTCTATTACAGGATATTCTAAACCATTGTAATACATATAAAATGTTTTATTAGGTAAGACAATTTCTTGTGCAATACATTCGCCATAATCATCTACCACAGCTATTTGATTTACATTTTTTTCAAAAACAATTAGGTCGAAATAACCATTAGTCATACTACTTCCCAAAGTTATATTACGATCATAGATATGAATGTTATGTGCGCACCTTTGATCATTCTCACCTGAAAGTTCAAACATGGGGAGATTATTAACAACGGGTTTTAATTTATCATTTTGTTTAACGTAGAGATTAATATATTCTCCGCTATAAGGAGAGGAAGTTGATCTGATTCTATATTGAATACGTACACCAAAAGCCAAAGTTTCAGGATTAAGTTGATAATTATCTTTATCAATTTCAAAACCAATTAATTCTTTGGCATCACTTTCAAGCGCATCAGGTTGCCAACTATCAGCAATGACTTGACCTGATTGATTATCAATTAATAAAACATCAAGGTCATATGTGTCAACTATACCGCCTTTTTGTAGTAAGGGTAAAACAACAATAGATTTGCTTTCATCTGCTGGCCAAACATCGCAAATTGCCATTTTGCTATCACGAGAATGGTGTCGCTCATTGAGCAATATATCAATCCATTTTTCACAATCTGCGTGACTAACAACGGGCAAGCATAATAGTGTTAATAATAACGAATTTTTTAAACCAACCATTTGATTATACCTTTCAAGCCTTTTCTGTTGGAATTGCGATGAGGATTATAATTTATATTTTATTAATATGGTTATTTTTTATTCTAATGTGAAGGTTATATTAAATCTCAGGTTAGTAAACATGTTTATATATCGATATTAATAATGATTTTTAACAGTTTTTAATTTGGTAGAGTTTCAGACATAAAAAAACAGCTTTCGCTGGTGTTTTTGTAGAATTATAAGCATGTGGTTTTAGTTGTGATCAATTTATGAATAGATCTACATTTGTTAGATAGTTTGCTTGTTAATAATTTATTTTATAACTAGAAAATAAGATATAGATCACATTTTTCGTATCTTAGTTTGAAAAAAAAGTAAATTATGTATACCATTAATTTAATTATGGCATGTTACTGATTTATTCAGGCAGGACCAAAACAAAAACTTATTAAGATAAGTAAGTTTTTGTTTTGGTCCTTTTTTTTAGTCTTTTAAAAGTGAGTATAGATATGGATTATCAACATTTGGGTAAAAAAATTTTAGAATTTGTTGGAGGAAAGGAAAACCTGATTTCTTTGACTCATTGTGCAACTCGCTTACGATTTGATTTGTTAGATAAAAGCATTGTGAATAAAGATGCAATTACTAAATTAACGGGCGTGATTAGTGTAGTTGATAGTGGTGGTCAGTTCCAAGTTGTAATCGGGAATGAAGTACAACAAGTTTATCAATCTATAAACCAGAATCTGTCTAACGAAAATCAATGTACTCAAAAAGCGAAGCAAAGAGAGGGCATACTTTCTTATATTATCAGTATTATTTCTACTTCCTTTACGCCAGTAATTCCAGCTTTGACTGGGGCTGGTATGATTAAAGCTCTATTAGCTATTGGTAAGCTGATAGGAATATTATCCCCAGATAGTCATACCTATTACTTGTTGGATATGCTAGCTGATGCAGCATTTTTCTTTATGCCTATTTTATTAGCATATGGCGCTGCAAGTAAATTTAGCTGCAATCCAATATTAGCTATGACGATTGCTGGAGCATTGCTTCATCCAAACCTAGGAAGGTTAATGGCATTAAATCAAGATATTACTTTCATAGGTATTCCTGTTAAATTAGCTGATTATGCTGGTTCAGTATTACCGATCATTATTACTGTATGGGCTATGTCCTACATTGAAAGATTGGCTGAAAAAATCACGCCATCAATGATAAAATTTTTTATCAAACCGATGATTATTCTATTACTAACAGGACCATTGGCATTAGTTGTTATCGGTCCATTTGGTGTTTTATTGAATGATTTAGTTGCGCAAGGAGCAGGATATATTAATGGTAAAGCCAGTTGGCTAATTCCAATGTTGATGGGCGGTTTACAACCATTTTTAATTATTACCGGTACGGCGTGGGCAATGACACCAATTGCAACTGGACAACTCAGTCGTAATGGCTCCGAAATGATTAATGGCCCTGGAATGTTAGCATCAAATATAGCGCAAGGAGCAGCAACATTATGTGTGGCAATCAAAACACAAAATAAAAATTTAAAACAACTTGGGTATTCTGCTGGTTTTACAGCATTACTAGGTATTACTGAACCATCATTGTATGGAGTAACATTAAAGCTAAAACGCCCACTTATTGCTTCAATGATAGGTGGTGGAATTGCTGGAGTTTATGCAGGATTATCAGGTTTATTACGGTATGCTTTCGTATCCCCTGGATTAGCAGGATTACCTGCGTTTATTGGTGAAAATCCAATGAATATTGTCCATGCTTTGATCACTTGTTGTATTGCGGTGGTAGTGACATTTATATTGACATGGTTTATGGGATTTGATGACCCAATCAATGAAGATGATGCAATAAAGACTACCAATATGGAAACAGATTTATCCTCGCAAAATAGCCCTTATATTTCTGATTTTAGTGGCGTTACCTTAAATAGTCCTTTAGCAGGAAAAGTGATTCCATTATCAGAGGTAAATGATGATATTTTTTCAAAAAATTTGATTGGTAATGGTGTTGCCATTGAACCGAGTGAAGGTAAAGTTGTTGCTCCAATCAACGGTCAAGTGATGAGTTTGCTTGAATCAAAACATGCGATCGGCATAAAAAGCGATGAAGGTATTGAAATTTTGATCCATGTAGGATTGGACACTGTTAAGTTAGGCGGTCAATTTTTTACTAATAAAGTTGTGCAAGGTCAAAGAATTAATATCGGAGATGAGTTAATTGAATTTGATCTAGCTGCCATTGAAAAAGCAGGTTATATGACAACTACACCGATAATTATCTTACATTCAGATAATTATATTATCGAAAATCTTAAAAAAGACATGGTAACAATAAGCGAAGATCTGTTGATCGTGAAAAAGTTAAACCAAGGGAATGATCATGATTTATAAAACATTAAAACCTTTTCCACAAAGCTTTTTATGGGGTGGCTCAACCTCAGCTTATCAATTTGAAGGTGCATGGAATGAAGCTGGCAAATCGCCATCAATTGTTGATATGTATTGTCATCCTCAGAACGTATCGGACTTTAAAGTCGCAAGTGATCATTACCATCATTATAAAGAAGATGTCCGGCTTTTTGCTGAGTTAGGTTTAAAGGCCTATCGTTTTTCAATTGCATGGACTCGTATTATCCCCGACGGGATTGGTGAAGTTAATCCAGAAGGATTAGCTTTTTATCACAATTTAATTGACGAACTAATTAGTTATGGTATTGAGCCGATAGTTACGCTGTATCACTTTGACTTGCCATATCAATTAGAGAAACAAGGAGGTTGGAGTGAACGATCAACTATCGAGGCTTTTGTCCAATATACTGAAGTTTTATTTAGAAATTTTGGTAAAAAAGTTAACTACTGGTTAACGATTAATGAACAAAATACCATGATCCTACATCCGGGAGCAATTGGAGTTCCTAAAGATGGCAAATTACCAAGTAAAAAAACGCTTTTTCAACAAAGCCACCATATGTTTATTGCACAAGCTAGAGCAATGCAATTATGTCATACTCTCAGTCCAAATGCCAAAATTGGTCCAGCATTAAATATTACCTCAATGTATGCAGAAACTTGCCGACCTGAAGATGCAATTGCTGCACACAATTGGGAAACTATTCGTTGTTGGAGCTTTCTCGATATTGCTGTATTAGGGCGCTATAATACGTTATTTTTAAGTTATTTAAAGGATCGAGAGATCTGCCCAACTATTTTAGATGAAGATCTGATAGTATTAAAAAATGCCCGACCTGATTTTATTGCTATGAATTATTATTCAACAGCAACAATTGCAGCTAGTAAAGGCGACGCCTCTGATATATCTGCAAGAGCCGGTGATCAACAGATTATGCTTGGAGAATCAGGAGTATATCGATCGGCAGACAATCCTTTTGTTGATAAAACCGCATATGGGTGGGTAATTGATCCCATTGGGTTACGTTTAACTTTAAGAAAAGTCTACGAACGCTATTATTTACCAATTCTTATTACCGAAAATGGCATTGGTGCTCCAGATGAACTAAATATAGATAATACCGTTAATGATGATTACCGTATTGACTTTATCAGCCAACATGTTACTCAAATGCAATTAGCTATAACTGATGGAGTGGAGTTAATAGGTTATTGCCCATGGTCGGTGATAGATGTGGTTAGTACTCACCAAGGTTATGGTAAACGTTATGGCTTTATCTATGTTAATCGTGATGAATTTAATCTGAAAGATATGAAGCGTATTAAGAAAAAAAGTTATTATTGGTATCAAAAGTTAATTAATGTTAATGGTCAATTAGACCAATTGACGTAAAGCTCATGACAACATTTAGAGTAAATAAAATCTTAAATAATAGCCTCGTATTATCGAAAAGCAGTGATAATAACGAGGTAATATTGATGGGAAAGGGAATTGGTTTTAATGCTAAAGTCGGTGATCTTATCGAGTTAGCGCAGATTGAAAAATGTTTCGTTTTACATCAAATAACGGGAATACAAGGCTACCTTAGCTTAATTGAATCATTACCGGATGATTATATCGAGTTAACAAGATTTTTGTTAGATTATGCTAGTAAAACACTAAAAACAACATTTAGAGAAACGCTCTTCTTTACCTTATTGGATCATCTTAATTATGCTATTGAACGGTATTATTCAGGTGTGGTTATTCAAAATCGGCTATTATATGAAGTGAAAAGCTTTTATCCGAATGAATTTAAAGTTGCAGAGCATGGAATAGCCTATATCAACCAGCAGCTTAATATCGCTTTACCTGAAGAGGAAGTGGGTAATATAGCATTTCATCTAGTTAATGGACAATCACATCAGCAAACCATGCAGCATACTTTATTATCCGTTAAAATCCTGAAAGATATTTTTAATATTATTCAATTCAATTTTGCAATTGAAATAGACAAACAATCATTACACTATTCTCGTTTTTTAACTCATATGCAATTTTTTATTCAGCGTATTTTTGAGCATCAGCAGCTAAGTTCTGATAACGAATTTGTTTTTCGGCAGGTAATTAAGCAATATCCAGATGAGTTTAAATGTGCGCAGGTTATCAAAAAATATTTGATTAATCAGATTAATATCACGATCTCAAATGAAGAAATTCTTTATTTGATGCTACATATTATACGGATTGTGCGCTAAAAGTATTTATACTAATTCAGCTTAAATAAATCATATAGACCAATAATTCAAATATCATTATATACTTGATAAATATGGGACAAAGTCTATATTTTTCGAAACCAATATGTTGAACTCTATTTATGTCGCTATTAAAAATGATTTTGGAGTGAGCATACTGGCTGACTATTTAATTGATGATTCTTTACATATTATCAAAAAAATCTTTTCCAGCGGACAGCTATTCACTTCGACATTAATGACAATTTCTGAGGATACTTTCTAATATTAAACCAAAATTACTTGCTTTTATAAGTACTATTTAGCATAAACTCAGTGGAACTTTATTGATAGATAGAATAAAAAACACAAAATTTTCAGACACAAAAAAACCAGCTTTCGCTGGTGTTCCTTTTTCGTAATTGGTGCCCGGACGCGGAATCGAACCACGGACACGGGGATTTTCAATCCCCTGCTCTACCGACTGAGCTATCCGGGCAACAATGGAGGTGTATTAAACACGATTCCCGATTATCAGTCAATCCCTTTTGTAAGATATTTTGAAAAATATATGTCGTTTGGTTGAAATTTAACTAGTTATTACTATATTAGTAACTTATTATGACATAATATCACTCTATACTTAGAGGAATTTTATATGCGAGTCTTTGGATTTATTGTTTTTTTTATT
Source organism: Gilliamella sp. B3023 (assembly GCF_026536845.1). Taxonomy (NCBI): domain Bacteria; kingdom Pseudomonadati; phylum Pseudomonadota; class Gammaproteobacteria; order Orbales; family Orbaceae; genus Gilliamella; species Gilliamella sp. B3023. The sequence goes on along the minus strand of NZ_JAFNNH010000001.1, from coordinate 177,536 downwards.
TATGCTTATTTGGAACTCAGCTTCTTTATAAAAGTTGCTGATTCAATAGGTGTTTTTCTTGCTTTAATTGGCATTATTGCCACTTCGATTATTGGGTTTTCTTTAATTAAAAAGCAGGGTTTAAATAACCTAAGTATTATGCAACAAAAAATCGCTAATAATCAAAGCCCTAAAGATGAAATTATTAAGAGTGTGTCCTTACTCTTTGCGGGTTTTTTATTGCTAATTCCTGGTTTTTTAACCGATATGCTTGGCGGGATTTTGTTAATTCCACGCGTTCAAGATTATATTGTTCGCTTTATTGTTAAAAAATTTCCTTTCAAAGTTCGATCATTTTCTTCTAGCAACAATGCGCAACTTAATGATGTAATTGAGGGTGAATTTGAGCGTAAAGATGACTAATAATTAATCAATTAAAAAATTTTTTAATGTTATTCTCTTGAAGAATTTAAAACAACCCCCATTTAATGTTCACTATATTATATAGATCATAATTTTATGATTTATTGTTAATAATTATTTAATTTATATTAGTGCTAGGAGATAACTAATGAAAATTCGTCCATTGCATGATCGTGTGATCATTAAACGCAAAGAAGTAGAGTCAAAATCAGCTGGCGGTATTGTTTTAACAGGCTCAGCTGCGGGTAAATCAACACGTGGTGAAGTTTTAGCTGTTGGTAATGGTCGCATTTTAGAAAATGGTCAAGTTCAACCACTAGATGTAAAAGTTGGTGATATCGTTATTTTCAATGAAGGATATGGCGTTAAAACAGAAAAAATTGATAACGAAGAAGTGCTTATCTTATCTGAAAGCGATATTTTAGCCATTGTTCAAGCGTAATTGGCAAATAATTTAATTTATAGACAGAATTTAGGAGAAATACAAAATGGCAGCTAAAGATGTAAAATTTGGTAATGACGCTCGCGTTAAAATGCTTAAAGGCGTCAATGTATTAGCTGATGCAGTTAAAGTAACTTTAGGTCCAAAAGGACGTAACGTAGTATTAGATAAATCATTCGGTGCACCAACTATTACTAAAGATGGTGTGTCAGTTGCTCGTGAAATCGAATTAGAAGATAAATTCGAAAACATGGGTGCACAAATGGTTAAAGAAGTGGCTTCAAAAGCAAACGATGCCGCTGGTGACGGTACAACTACCGCAACAGTACTTGCTCAAGCTATTGTTAATGAAGGTTTAAAAGCGGTTGCTGCGGGTATGAATCCAATGGATTTAAAACGTGGTATCGATAAAGCAGTTGTTGCAGCAGTTGAAGAGCTTAAAAAATTATCTTCACCATGTGCTGATTCTAAAGCGATTGCTCAAGTAGGTACAATCTCTGCTAACTCAGATGAAACTGTTGGTACTTTAATTGCTCAAGCAATGGAAAAAGTGGGTAAAGAAGGTGTTATCACTGTTGAAGATGGTACTGGTTTACAAGACGAGCTTGATGTTGTTGAAGGTATGCAATTTGATCGTGGTTATTTATCACCATATTTCATCAATAAACCAGAAACAGCTACTGTTGAATTAGATAGCCCATATATTTTATTAGCTGATAAAAAAATCTCTAACATCCGTGAATTATTACCAGTATTAGAAGCAGTTGCTAAAGCAGGTAAATCACTACTAATCATTGCTGAAGATGTTGAAGGCGAAGCATTAGCAACTTTAGTTGTGAATACTATGCGTGGTATTGTTAAAGTTGCCGCAGTTAAGGCACCTGGCTTTGGTGATCGTCGTAAAGCTATGTTACAAGACATCGCTATTTTAACAGCCGGTACTGTAATTTCAGAAGAAATCGGTTTAGAGCTTGAAAAAGCTACTTTAGAAGACCTAGGTCAAGCTAAACGTGTTGTTATCAATAAAGACAATACCACTATCATTGATGGTGTTGGTGAAGAGTCTTTAATCAGTGCTCGTGTTGAACAAATTCGTAAACAAATCGAAGAATCAACTTCTGATTACGATAAAGAAAAACTTCAAGAACGTGTAGCTAAATTAGCTGGTGGTGTTGCAGTAATTAAAGTTGGTGCAGCAACTGAAGTTGAAATGAAAGAGAAAAAAGCACGTGTTGAAGATGCATTACATGCTACTCGCGCAGCTGTTGAAGAAGGTGTGGTTGCCGGTGGTGGTGTTGCGTTAGTTCGTGCTGCATCTGCAATTTTAGACCTTAAAGGTGCAAACGAAGATCAAAACGTTGGTATTAAAGTTGCCCTTCGTGCAATGGAAGCGCCATTACGTCAAATCGTGACTAACTGTGGTGAAGAAGCATCTGTTGTTGTTAACGCAGTTAAAGGTGGTAAAGGTAACTATGGTTACAATGCTTCAACTGAAGAGTACGGCGATATGATCGCAATGGGTATCTTAGATCCAACTAAAGTAACTCGTAGCGCATTACAATATGCTGCATCTGTTGCTGGTCTTATGATCACAACTGAATGTATGGTTACTGATCTACCTAAAGATGATAAAGCTGATTTAGGTGCTGCTGCAGGTATGGGCGGCATGGGTGGAATGGGCGGAATGATGTAATTCTGCTGTTTCTCCTAATAAAAACCACTCCGTTATGTGAGTGGTTTTTTTATACCTAGCGATTGATTATATAAAATATTCAAAATTAACTTGTTAAGTGCTGGTAAAGTGTTATTGAACCAATGATGATAAGCACTATACCGCCAATAAATGATGCTTTTTTCCCAATTAAACAACCAATTTTTTTACCTAGCAATAACCCAAGGGTAACCATAATACAAGTCGCTAACCCGATCATTGTTGATGCGAAGTAGATATTGACACTAGCAAGGGCTAATCCAACACCAATTGCAAAAGCATCAATACTAGTTGAAATAGCCGTAAGGACTAATATTAGAAATGATTTTGAGGAGAGGGGTTTTTGGTCGTCATTTTCATCGTTTTCTTCTTTAAAACTATGATAAATCATATTAAGACCTAACAGAAGCATGACGGCAAAAATGATCCAATGATCCCAGTTTTCAATATATTGAAGTGCAATATAGCCAATAAACCAGCCTAGTATAGGGGTAATAGCTTCGATAAAGCCAAATAAAACGCCTACTTTTAATGCACCGAAAAAGGGTGTTGATTTAAGCGAAACGCCACGACAAACCGCTACCGCAAATGCATCAGTCGACATGGCTAATGCTAATAATAAAATAGCCCAAAAACTCATGATATTTACTCTTGCTTCTAATGATTTTTATTTTAATTTTTATAATTTATTTTTTTGATATTAAAAATAGATAATTAGCTATCTTTTTATCGCCTTTGTTTTTATAAAATTCTGCTGTTTTTATTACATTATTTCGGCGGTTTGAATCATATTCAAAAAGTTGTTTGAACATAAGGTCTGCCGTTTTTGTATCTCCATTTTGAATCGCACAATAACCATATTGCTCGTAGGTATCGGCTTTCCAACGGTGTCGATCAAATTCTAGGCTTTTGCTAAATTGTTCTTTGGCTTCTTGATAACGATTCCTGCCACATAAAAAGGAGCCATAATGGACATGAAATAAGCCATTACCAGGTTGCATTAATGTAATACGTTTGTAGATCATTTCTGCTTCATTATATTCACCAACATGCTGATCAAACATTGCCATTGCCAGCATCACTTGTGGATTATTGGGTGAATACTGAGCGGCTAATTTTAGATTATAATGTGCAGCTTTAACATTATCCTCGGATTCATTGGCTTTAGCTAAGTAGCCTAACCCCAATCGCATTCTAGCGAGTGCCGCTGCTTCAGGATCAAATTCTTCACGAGCATTTGTTTGACAGCCAGCTAGTATTAACATACTAATTAATGCAATTAATACGCCTTTCATCCACAACTCCTTTTTATTGTTGAATAAGGTTTTGTTTCTTATACAGTGTGCGTTTAGTACGATCAACCACTTCTCCAGCAAGTTGCCCGCAAGCCGCATCAATATCATCACCGCGTGTTTTACGAACAATAACCGTAAATCCATAACCCATTAATGTTTTCATAAAGCGATCAATTCGGGTATTTGAACAACGAGAATAAGGTGCTCCAGGGAATGGATTCCATGGAATTAAATTGATCTTACTAGGCACATTTTTTAAGAATTTTGCCAGTTCATGCGCATGTTCAACACTATCATTGATTTGATTGAGTAAAACATATTCAATTGTCACCTTACCGTGATTAGCATTTGATGTTGATAGATAACGTAAAATTGAATCACGTAGCATTGCCATATTATATTTTTGGTTGATTGGCATTATTTCACTTCGGATTTCATCATTTGGTGCATGAAGTGAAATAGCTAAAGCAACATCAATCATTCCTGCCAATTTATCTAATGCCGGTACTACGCCAGAGGTTGAAAGTGTGACACGTCTTTTTGATAAACCATAACCAAAATCATCTAACATGATTTCCATTGCTGGTGCAACGTTAGATAAATTAAGTAAAGGTTCACCCATACCCATCATAACAACATTCGTGATAGGCCGATCGGCTAATTTACCTGTAACACCAATCGCATTTGATGCTCGCCAAACCTGGCCAATAATTTCAGAAACGGTTAAATTGCGATTAAAACCTTGCTGAGCAGTTGAACAGAATTTACATTCAAGCGCACATCCCACTTGTGATGATACGCACAAAGTTGCTCGATCACGTTCAGGGATATAAACCGATTCAATCATCTGATTATTACCCACATCTAACGCCCATTTAATGGTACCATCCGATGATCGTTGTTCAAGAGCAATTTTAGGTGCTTTAATTTCAGCTAATTTTTTTAGTTGTTCACGGAGCTTTTTGTTGATGTCGGTCATCAGATCAAAATCATCTATCCCAAAATGATAGATCCATTTCATCACTTGATCAGCTCTAAATGGTTTTTCCCCTAAGGAAATAAAAAACTCTCTTAACTGTTGTCTAGTGAAGTTAAGCAAGTTAATTTTTTCGTTGGTTGGGTTTGTGGTGTTTTGATTGGTTGTCATATCTGAACAATCGCCAGACGATTTTTGTGTAGCTGGTGTTAACATATTGCCTCGTTTTTACACATTATGGCTATTTCAATTTTTAGGGAAAGGATTATACTGTTTTTCACCTTGTCTGGCTAATATAATATTAATTACAATTTGAATGATGAAAAAAATAATAAAAACAATTGCCAATTTTACTCAAACTTTAACTCTACTTTTATGTTCAACATTTGCTATGGCACAATCAATTCCATTAAATAAACTTACTGGCCAATTTGATGAGAAAAAAGACAGCGATTTTATTGCTCTGGATTCAACAATATTACCAGTAAATAAAAAAGGCATGTATCTTCAAAAAGAGCCCACTCAGCAGCTAATTAAAGCTTATAACGATTTTAAAAAATCTTATCCAGATATTCCGTTTATAGTTGTGAGTGCAACACGTAATTACACGTATCAAAATGGCATTTGGCAACGTAAATGGGACGCCTTATTGCCTAAGTTAAAAGTGCCACAAAAAATTGCTGAAGAAATTTTAAAATTATCTTCAATGCCTGGCACATCAAGACATCATTGGGGAACAGATATTGATATTACCAGCGTGTCATCTGAATATTTTAAAAATGATAAAAAGGGTATTATTTTGTATCAATGGCTTCGTGAAAACTTACCAAAATATGGTTTTTGCCAGCCATTTAATGAAGGAAGAAAGGGTGGATATTTACCAGAAGAGTGGCACTGGTCTTATAAACCAATTGCAAAGCAATATATAGCTGAATATAAGGCGATACTTGAAACTAATCCACAAACAATTATGAAAAATTTGAATTTTACTGGTTATGATAAAATTACACTTGAAAGTCTTGTGAAAGAGTATGTTTTAACTGTTAATTCAGAATGTTATTAATGCTTTCGCCAATAAGGTAGTTTTATTGTTACCACTAAACCACCGCCATCTCGATTATTAGCTTGAATAGTACCGTTATGCATAATAACGGTCTTTCTTGCAATCGCCAAGCCTAGCCCATAGCCTTTACCTAATTGTGCTGATTGAATACGGACAAAAGGTTCAAAAATGCTTGATAATTTACTTGAATCTACACCAGGACCGCGATCTTTAACCTCTATTTGTAAATATTTTCCTGCTTCTTTTAACGATACTTCAACAGTCTGACCGGCTTTAGAGAAGCGGATAGCATTACGAATAATATTTTCAATCGCTCGTCGTATTTGTTCTGAATTACCTTTAACAATAGAATGTGAAATCGATGATATGCTAAATACTACTTCAATAGATTGATGATTTGCTTCATAGTTAGCATCATTAACAACAACACCAATTAACTCTTTTAAGTCAAAATATTCATCGGTTCGATTATTCATTTCTGCGCGTGAATAATTCAAAATTTCACCTATTAATTGATCTAGGCGTTCCGACTCTAACTCAATCCTAGCTAATGAAGTATCTATGTTTTGTTTATTTTGCTGTGCAAGGCCGATGGCAAGCTGCAAACGGGCCAGTGGCGTTCTAAGTTCGTGTGAAACATCATGGAGTAGTGCTTGGCGATCAGAAATTAAAATATTGAGCTGTTCAACCATCATGTCAAAATCTTTACCTAATTCGCTAAGCTCATCACGACGAGGTTTTAATTTTTTGAATAGGCGGACAGAAAGATCGCCTTGAGAAACTCTAAAAAACCCTTGCCTTAATAACTTCATTGGTCTGGTTAAGTTCCATGCTAAAAAAAGGCTGAATACTAACCCAACACATATCCCCATTAGTACAATGGGAGTTGGCATATTGAATAAAGTTTTCCTATTATTGCTATGATCTGTTTTATCGTCTTTAAATGATACCGAGTAAAGTGTTCCGTCTGGCGCAACCGCCATCCTTTGATATAAATAACTGGTTGATTCTAATTCATCTGTGATGATATTGACTTGATCATTTTGAGGAGAGACCAATTTTATCGACAATAAAACTCGCTCACGTTCGGGGAGATGTGCGATAAAATTGAGAGTCTCATCTTCACCAGCAACATGTAGTAATTGTGCAATCATATCCACTTTAGTTGGCATATGATTTAAGAATCGTTGATTTTTATTCTCTATATAATAAGAGAAAGCAATCCAAGTTAATTGGAAAGTAAGATAAAAGATTATCCAAAAGATAATCAGAATTTTCCAAAATAATCGACGATTCATGTCAAACCTACATTAACGAATACGGTAACCAACGGCTCTTATCGTTTCAATGGTTACATCATTTTGTGCGACTTGATGTAATTTTTGGCGAATATTACTGATATGGACATCTACACTACGGTCATAAAGCTCTCGTGCACGACCAAGCCCAATTTCAGATAATTCTTCTTTAGTTACCACTCGCTCACTATGTTTCACAAGTAAAACTAATAAGTTAAATTCGGTAGACGTTAAATCAATAGGTTGACCATTCCAAGTGCATAATCGCTGAGGAATATCTAAGGTTAAACCATTAAAGTGATATTTTTTATCATCGACTAATTCAACCGAACGTTCATCAAAACGACGTAAAACCGCTCGTAATCTAGCTAATAATTCACGTGGATAACATGGTTTTGGAATGTAATCATCAGCACCTAATTCTAACCCTAACACGCGATCAATATTATCACCTTTAGCGGTTAGCATAATTACTGGCATATTACATTGTTGACGAATGCTTTTAAGGACATCAATTCCATTAATATCAGGTAACATTACATCTAAAATTGCTACACGGTATTTACCTGAAAGCGCTTCATCAATACCATCTTTACCCAAATAAACACTTTTAATATTAAAACCTTCATTGGTTAAATATTCGCTAAGCATTTGTGATAATTCTACATCATCATCAATTAATAAAATATTTATCATACGTCGCCATTATTATTTAATTTTAGATAGTTACATTATTGCAATAATAAAAAAAAAGTCAGGTGGATTTACTAAAATATTACATATTTTGAACTATTCCTGATTAATTTATTTACTATGCAACTAAGTATAGAAATTTAGATTTACTCTATTTTCATAGTATATATTTCAATCAAAAAACGATTGAATAAGGAACTGTTAGTAGTGATGTAATTTATTAATAAAAGCTATGTTTCATTAATATTTTTTAACTAACTTGTTATGTAATATGTGAGCAGTACATTCAGTTTTCAAGTTAAATAGAATAAAATAGTCACATTATTTATAAATTGAACGTTTCACTATTTATTGTTAGCTATATGGAGATAATAAATGAAACTAACTTGGCAACAATTAATTAAATTGGTGAAACACGAAGTTTTACCGGCTCTTGGTTGTACAGAGCCTATCTCGCTTGCTTTGGCTGCTGCAGTTGCAGCTAAATATATTGATAAAAATAATATTAATCGTATTGAGGCTTTTGTTTCGCCAAATTTAATGAAAAACGGCATGGGCGTTACTGTTCCAGGTACCGGTATGGTTGGATTACCTATTGCCGCAGCAATTGGGGCAATAGGTGGCGATGCTCAAGCTGGCCTTGAAGTATTAAAAAATATTAAACCAAAACAAATTAATCAGGCTAAAACGTTAATTAGTGAACATAAAGTTAATGTACAAATTGCTGATAATAATACTGCTATTTATTCTGAAGCCAATATTTATACGAATACCGATCATGTTAGGGTATGCATCGAAAACTCACATACTAACGTAATTTTGATCGAAAAAAATGGTGAAACTATTTTCAAAGCAGATAAAAGAACGCAAGGTGAATCTAAACAAGAGTCGATAATAAACCATATGTCAGTCAAACAGATATATGAGTTTGCAACGCAAGCTAATTTTGATGATATCGAATTTATTTTACATTCGGCAGAATTAAACAATGCTTTATCACAAGAAGGATTAAGACGAGAATATGGTTTAAGTATTGCTGCAACATTGTATGAACAAACAAAAACAGGATTGTTAGCAGATGACTTGCTGTCCAAAGTGATGATTCGCACCGCAGCAGCATCCGATGCACGAATGGGTGGTGCGACTTTACCTGCAATGAGTAACTCCGGATCGGGTAATCAGGGGATAACAGCAACGATGCCGGTAGTTGTTGTCGCCGATTATTTAAATGCGACGCCAGAGCAATTAGCTAGAGCATTAATTTTATCTCATACTATTGCGATCTATATACATAGCAAATTCCCACCTTTATCAGCACTTTGCGCTGCATCCACGGCGGCAATGGGAGCTGCTGCTGGTATGGCATGGTTGCTTGGAAAAGAGCAATATGAGCCAGTAGATATGGCAATATGCAATATGGTTGGTGATTTGTCTGGAATAATATGTGATGGTGCATCAAATAGTTGTGCAATGAAAGTGTCAACATCGGTTTCATCTGGATTTAAAGCTGTATTGATGGCTTTAAATCGGATTCGAGTAACCGGTAATGAAGGTATTGTTTGTGATAGTGTTGAAACGACCATTAATAATCTAGGGGCGATTGCAAGTAATAGTATGAAAGCATTGGATACTCAGATAATTGATATTATGTCACATAAAGTCTAATGTTATCCCTGATGGTAAAAGAATAGACTTTAAGCGCTTTTAATATAACCAATTAGCATTATTTTTAAAAAATATACTGGACAATATTATTTTTTATGCGTAATATTTCGTCCTACTTCATATGGTGGCTATAGCTCAGTTGGTAGAGCCCTGGATTGTGATTCCAGTTGTCGTGGGTTCGAATCCCATTAGCCACCCCATTTATGCAAAGTATGAAACATCTAACGGCGAGTAGCGCAGCTTGGTAGCGCAACTGGTTTGGGACCAGTGGGTCGGAGGTTCGAATCCTCTCTCGCCGACCAATTTAATATAAAAAAGCCTGCTCAATGAGTAGGCTTTTTTATTATCCGCTTTATCGCTTGTATTCTCAGCAATAGCATATAAACAGTTGCTTTATAGTGTTTATTTAACGCATTATCTGCTGCTATTTTACCCCACTGTCAACCCTAATTAATATTCATTTAATTGATTTTATTGTATTTCTCATAAAATTTGTGATCTCCCTTACACTTTTGGTACTTAAAATTGACAACATGTATTTTTTTATCTATTTTTTGAACTATATTATGTGATTTAAGATATATCTGTGAATTAAAAAAGCCCAGTAATGGAGAGTGATCTTTGGAATACCGAGATATTGCGTCTAAAACCGATGTAGAAGAACAAATAAGAGCAAATCCTAAAATTATTACGGAAAAATCGACTGAGCGAGGACTTGCGGAATTTTTTAAGGTAAGCCGAACAACTGTCAGGAAAGCCTTGCATGATTTAGCTATGGAAAGTTATATGTTTCAAACAGATAACTACAGCTCGGAACACAATGTTTTTGAAATCAATATGCTAAAAATGTCTTCGTTTAGTGAAGAGATCCAAAAAGAAGAAAATGTTCAAATTGAAATAAAAGTATTGTCCAATCAAATTATAAAGATGCCTGCACAATTGCGTACCTTTTTCGGATCTAACCAGCAACTAATTAGAATTATCAGACAACGTCTCTTGGGGAAAATACCGCTTTCTTATGAAATCAATTATCTCCCTTCAGAAAAATTTACCGATTTAGAAAAACAGGACTTAAATAACATTTCGCTCTATGAATACCTTAAAGAGCATTATCATTTTACACCAAGCCATGGACGGGAAGAGATAACCTACGAAGCGGCGACCGAAGATAAAGCAGAGTATTTAGCTATTGCCGAAGGAACACCTATCTATAAAGTATCAAGTTATAGTTACGATAATAATTTCCAACCATTTGAATATACTGAACAATATTTGATTGGTAACCGATTTCGATATCACTTATCGGCCAAAAATATCTTCAATTATGAGGAAAAACATAAATGAAGCTATTTGAAAAAATTGCCGCTCAATTACTCGAGCAGATAAATACCGGACGATATGGCGTTGGTGCTGAGTTACCACCCGAAGGGCAATTGCAAAAAGATTATAATGTAAGTCGAACAACTGTCCGTAAAGCAATAGATCGATTAGTTGATCAAAATATGGTGGTTAGGAAAAAAGGAGTTGGTTTGTTTGTTGCGCCAACGCTCTCGACCCAAAATATTTTAGAGATGACAGGTATCATAAAACCATACATCTACCCCAATCACAAAAAAGTAATCAAAGAAGCTTACTTAAGACAAGCAGGTGCATATTACAGTCAATTACTAAAAATAAAACCGGCTGAACTGATCTATTACATTAGCTTCCTTGAAGTGGCAAAAAACAGTATTACGAAAGAGATTTTTGTCCTGCCATTAAATAACTTTCCCGATTTTCAAATTTCAATTATCAAAGTGTTATCTGCGCTCGAAATCATCAATTCAGGCAAGAAAAAAGTCGATAAATTAGAACAAGATTTGCAACTGATTGTGGCCAACTCCGAGCTCGCTAAACAACTTCGAATCCAGATTAACGACCCATTATTTAAAATTTCTAATCACTATTTTGATACTAATAGCGAACCGATTGCTCTCGAGTATAAGTTTGCTAGTAATACCAAATATGTGGTCGATTTCACTTAGGAGGTACACCAATGATTAAATTGTTACGCGTTGATCATCGCTTATTGCATGGTCAAGTTGTTGTTTCATGGTTCGAAAGTATGGATGCAAACACGATTTTAGTTGCTAATGATGTTGTAGCCAACGACGAACTACGTAAATCTGCGATTCGTTTGGCTAAGCCAGAGCATGCAAAATTAGTGATGAAATCAATTGATGACAGTATTGAGGCGATAAACTCAGGCGCAACTGATAAATATCAAATGCTGATAGTCGTTGAATCAGTAGCAGATGCTGAAAAATTAATCCGTGGCACGCAAGGCAAAATAACCAGCCTTAATTTAGGTGGTACTAAACCACGTGAAGGCACAAAAAACTACTCTAAAACCATCAATTTAACCGATCTTGAAGCAGATTTACTGACCAAATTGCAACAAGACGGTATTGATATCTACATTCAGCAAATTCCAAGTGAATCAAAGCAGAAATTTGAGAAATAGTTGAGAGGTACAAAATGAGTATCGAATTAACCGCATTACTGTTAGCTTTGATTGCGATGTTAGCAAATGGTGAATACTTTTTAGGTTCATCAATGTTATCCAGACCGTTAGTGACTTGTACCTTAGCGGGTTTAGTCATGGGTGATATCACACAAGGCATTATAATTGGGGCAACGTTAGAATTAGCGTTTGTCGGATCGTTTTCAATCGGTGCATCCATTCCACCGGAAATAATTTCCGGCAGTGTTTTAGGTACCGCTTTTGCCATTGGCGCAGGGAAAAGCACCGAAATCGCCTTAGCACTGGGCATTCCAATTGCATCACTGGTTTTATTAGTCAAAAATTTATGTTTTCTTTTTATTCTTCCTTACTTTGTTCACAAAGCCGATAAATACGCCAGCGAAGGTAACGGCAAAGGTATGGATCGAATGAACATACTCGGTGGTTTCTTTTCAATCAATCTGCCAATTGGTTTAGTGGTTGGATTCTCCTACTTATTCGGTAGTTCAGCGGTCAATGGCTTATTAGAAATGATTCCTCGCTTTATTATCGATGGTTTAGGTATTGCCACCGGCTTATTACCGGCGTTCGGGTTTGCTATGTTAATGAAAATTATGATTAAAAAAACCAATGTCACCTTTTTTGTTCTTGGCTTTGCTTTAGCCGTTTATATGAAAGTGCCTGTTACTGGCGTGGCCATTTTTGGTGCCTGCCTAGCACTTATTTTGACCGGTTACTCCTCATTTAATGGAAAAAAAGGCGTAACAGAGCAAGACAGTCAGAAGCTAACAACTGGCAACGTTTTAGGTGCACAGGAGATCGATTATGAAAACGAAGAATTCTAAATTAATAACCAATAAAGAATTAACCCGAACTTTTTGGCGCTCTTTCACCGCTGAATGGTCATGGAATTATGAACGGCAAATGAACTTAGGCTATGCCTATGCCATGCGCCCGGCTTTAGATAAAATTTATAGTGATAATCAAGTTGACCTTACCGATGCCTATCAACGCCACTTAGAATTTTATAATGTTACCCCTTGGCTAATTACTTTCCCTTTAGGCATCTGTATTGCTATGGAAGAACAAAATGCCACCGATAGTGAATTTGATAAAAGTTCGATTAATGATGTCAAAATTGCGTTAATGGGGCCGTTGAGTGGTTTAGGTGACTCTTTCTTCTGGGGGACATTACGTGTTATTGCCACCGGTATTGGCACCTCTTTAGCGCTGGAAGGCAATATTTTAGGTCCATTGTTATTCCTGCTTATCTTTAATGTGCCGGCGATTTTAGCACGATATTTTGGCTTATTAATTGGCTATAACATTGGCGCGTCCTTTATTGAAAAAGTGCAAAAAACGGGCTTAATGGATAAATTGTCCTATGGTGCTTCAGTACTCGGGCTCTGTGTGGTCGGGGCAATGGTTGCCACCATGGTGACACTCAATATGCCATTGAAAATAGGTACCGGTGATGATTCGGCATCCTTACAAGATATTTTTGACGGCATTGTGCCACAGATCCTACCGTTACTCTTTACGCTATTTATGTTTGTATTGGTGAGAAAAGGCGTTAAAGCACATTGGATTCTTCTACTCATTGCCGCCATTGGTATTTTCGGTGCCTGGACTGGGTTATTAGGAAGTTGAGGAATTAACAATGAAAAGTATTGCTGATTATGTCGCATTAGAGCCGAAATATTATCAAGCTGTTTTAGATAATTATCAGACGTTATTTGCCGATCATATCGATTTAAGTCAAATAAAACAGCTTAATGCCATTGTCATTTTTGCCACCGGCTCCAGTGCTAATGCTGCTTATGGTGCAAGACCAATAATGAGCGAACTGTTGAAGATTCCTGTCTATATTGAAGATCCTTCAATGGCGGCCAATTACCTGCACTATAACGATCCAAATACACTCTATTTTGCCATTTCACAAGGTGGAGAGAGTTATTCAACCATTCATTTAGTTGAGGAATTTATTCACCATAACAAGACGATATATAGCCTGACCAGCAATCCACAAAGTCCTTTGTATCAAGTTAGCAATCACGTTTTATCTATGGGGATGCCGATTGAAGAAATGCCTTATGTCAGTGCCGGTTATAGTATCACTATTTTAGATTTGATCTTAATTAGCCTCATTATTGGGCAAAAAACCGAAACCATTAATCAAGCCAAATTTGATGACTATATGAATCAGATTAAAACGATTACCCAATTATTACCACAAGTCATTGAGCGTTCACAAGCTTGGGTTAATCGCCTTGAAGATCAATATACTCTAGCTCAACGGGTAATATTGATCGGTTACGGTGCTACCTACGGGGTTGCAAGGGAAGGAGAAACTAAATTTACCGAAACCGTACGCAACACTGCGTTGGGTAAAGAGCTCGAAGAGTATATGCATGGCCCTTATCTGGGTTTGCATAGCGATGATCAAATCATTTTTATTGAACCGCAAGGAAGACTGGCGCAAAGAGCCGATTCCTTAAAACAATTCTTAAATCAGTATGTGAAAAATGTTGTAACAATTTATGCACATCAACAAGGCAACCTAACACAAAATGACTTATGTCTAGGTATCAGTTGTGATGAGCGATTAACTTCGCTGTTTATGACAATTCCTATTCACTTACTTAGCTATCAAGTATCACAGTTAAAAGGTCACAATCTGGAAAAATCAACATATCCGGAATTTGATGAAATTACTAAATCTAAAATTAAGAGGATTAGAGCATGAGAAAATACGATGAAAAAAAAGAACTCGACAGCATGAATGGCGCATTAGCACTTCGTCCACAAATCAATGAATTTATAGATAAAATTCACTCCCGTGGTTACAGTAATGTGTGCTGGTTAGGTATTGGCGGAACTTACGCTTCATCGATGCAAGCAGTTGTTCATATGAAAGAAAAATCAGCCATTGAAACCTTTATTCAACATGCAGCGGAATATCTGGTGACCGGCAATAAGCGTATAACCAAAGACACCTTAATTATCATCTCATCTGTTACAGGCTCAACCCAAGAGGTCGTTGAGGCTATTAATAAAATTCAACAAGATGTGGGTGCAACAGTTTTAGCCTTTTTAGATAAAGCCGATTCACCATTAGGTAAAATGGCGCACCATGTCATTTCTTACCCAATGAATGAGCAATTAAAATTCTTTATGGCTGCTGATCGCTTAATGTATTTAGCAGGCGAATATCCTGACTATGATGAATTTTATCAACAAATGGATCAACATTTTGCTAAAAACATCGTCGAAGTGGCGAAAAAAGCTGATGCATTCGGGCAAGAAGTCGCATTGAAACATCATAACGATGCTATGCACTATTTTGTCGGCGCTGGCAACCAATGGGGTGCAACTTATTCTCATGCGATGTGCTACTGGGAAGAGCAACACTGGCTACGTTCAAAATCGATCGAGTCTGCTGAATTTTTCCATGGCACATTAGAAGTGATTGACCGTGATACAGCTGTAACTGTTTATGTTGGTGAAGATAGTCAACGTCCATTAAGTGAAAGAGTGGCAAAATTCTTACCACAAATTTGTGGTAACTACACCATTATTGATACCAAAGACTATCCATTACCGGGTATATCAGAAAAATATCGTGGTCATTTATCACCGTTTGTGTTTAGAACGATAAATAACCGAATTGATGCTTACGTTGAACACTTAAATCGGCACCCAATGACTATTCGTCGCTACTATCGTTGCTTGGATTATTAAGGAGAGCAACAATGGTTGCGGTATTAATCAGTACTCATGGACCTACTGCTCAAAGTCTGATCGTAAGTGCCGAGATGATTTGTGGTAAACAAACCTTATGTGAAGCAGTGCCCTTTTTAATGGGGCAATCGTTAGATGAGTTTCAACAGCAGATTGAAAATCATTTAGCAAGCTTTGCTCAACAAGGTGAGGCAATATTGTGTTTGGTGGATTTAAAAGGCGGAACGCCTTTTAACACACTAACCAGATTAATGGCCAATTATCCAAATCTAGAAATTGTTACTGGGGTGAATATACCCATGTTATTGGCAACATTTATGCTAAGAACACAAATGGCGCTAGATGATTTACTATCAGAACTAATGCAAACAGCTCAACAAAGTATTGAGCACTATAATATGGTGTCAATGACGTCATCAATAATAGAAGATGAAGAGTTTTAAGCTGGTCAGATAAATAATCAATTAATTTAACTTTAATAAGGCAAATATATTTTTAACTCAAATAAAATTATATTTGCTTTTATTCATTACTAGTTATACCTTTTTATCTAAGCCTTGAATTATATAGAATTAATAGGTAGGTAAATTTGACTATATCTAAAGAGAAAATATTTATCATAATATTGATTCTCTTGTTAAGTAGTATTTGTTGCTGTTGTACAACTAATAATGAATTAACGTTAAAAAAAATCGAAGCGAACGATAAATACCGTTGGATGGAAAATCAGCCACAGTTAATCAGTAATTGGTTATTATCTGAGTCTGAACGTACCGTCAACATACTAGATGCATTACCATGGTCAAAAACTGTCAGTAAACGATTTAATCAATTAACTGATTTTGGTTCTGAACCTAGAATTTCTGATATTCAATATGTAGGCGATAATTGTTTTTATTTCAAACAAACAGCAGATTATCCGTATAATCGCCTTTTTGTTAGAGATCGCTACAATAATGAAAAATTGTTGATAGACCCTCCTGTTGGTTATGGTATATATGATTTTTATCCGTCACGTGATGGGCAATATATTGCTTATAGCATTTATGAAAATGGTGCTGAGATATCATCAATAAAAATTATCAATGTAAAAACTAAATCACATCTTAATGATCATATAACTGGCATATCGGATCCAAGCATTATTTGGTCAAATGATAATTTATCTTTTTTTTATAAAAGAAATGATAAATATCAACAAAATAGCCCAAAATCGGGCACAGAAGAGTTATATTTGCACCATCTAAATACTAAGACAAAAGATGATGTCTTAATCTTTAGTAAAAATCAAATAACGGGTTATGACCCCGTTACCGATCAAAATATAGCCTTATCTTTTTCTAGTAATTGGGCTATTGCGTCTATCTCATCTTCTATATCTGGTTATAGTATCGATTTATACCTTACACATTATGATAATCTTAATAATACTAAAGTTCACTGGCAAAAAATCATCGATAGAAAACAAAAAGTTACCAATTTTATTCTAAAAGGTGATTGGTTATATTTAGCTAAATACAATGCGTTGTCTGGTTATACTATTTCGCGTGTGAATTTGAATAAGAATAGCCAATTAGAAGAAAAAATTATGGAATGGCAAAATGGAGATTTGACCCAATTTGCAGCAAGTAAAGATGCTATTTACTTAGCTTATCATGAGTCAGAAACACCCAAGTTTGTTGCTATTCCTTTTACTGACCCTCATCATGTTAAATTGATTTCACTTACAAATAGTGAAGAAATAACAGCCATTTTTAGTGATACTGATCGCAAAGAAATATTATTTACTGCTCAAAATTGGACTGTTCCCCCGAAAATATTTACCTATAACCCCGATAATGGATCAATTCAAGATTCAAAAATGATTAGTCCCAGTGCTTTTTCGTTTGCAAACTATGAGTCTGAACAACAATGGGTAAAATCAAACGATGGAACACTTGTTCCTATGACGATTATTCATCCTAAAGGGATCAAATATGATGGTACTGCTCCTACATGGTTAACTACCTATGGTGCATATGGTGTAAGTCAGCGTGCTTTTTTTGATGCTACACGTTTAATTTGGCTTGAAAGAGGTGGAATAATTGCAATTGCTCACGTTCGAGGAGGTGGAGAATTAGGCGAAGATTGGCATATTGGCGGTAGCTTAGCTAATAAACAAAACTCAGTTGATGACTTTATAACATGCGCACAATATTTAATTAATCATAATATTACTCAACCATCTAAGCTAGTTATCAGCGGTGAGAGTGCTGGTGGTATTATAATTGGAATGGCATTAGCTAAACATCCTGAACTTTTTGCTGCGGCATCTATTAATGTGGGTATGTTAAATATGAGTCGATTAGATAAAATCGCCATTGGTAAAGCAAACTTTGCTGAGTTTGGCTCGCCATTAAACTCAAAACAGTTAAAGGATTTATCTAAAATAGATGCTTATTTAAATTTAAAAGATTATGTTACGTATCCACCGGTTATGATTTCGGTAGGTTTGAAAGATGAACGTGTAGCACCATGGCAAAGTGCTAAATTTATCGCTCGTCTTAATGAGATAAACCATACCCAAAAACAGCAGGTATTAGTTATAGCAGATCAATATGAAGGGCATTTTTTTGATAATTTTCTAAATACAGTCGAGTTTTTTATTTGGAAAACCATGCCAACACCATAATTAAAAAATAGTTAATATTAGAGTTAATATTATTTATGACAATCCTCATCATCAAATAAGTCATTGGGTGTACTTATCATCGTGAAAATTATCTGGTAAAGGAATATCAATAAAAACTAGCCAGCAATTTAAATAACGATAGTTTTATATAATTCGCTATTATCTTTTAATACTCTTAAAAAATAATTCTTATCTCACTTGTTTTATGATGATATTTTGTTTTAATAGTCAATAAAGATTTCTTTATATAACATCTACCGTTGGAAATAAAATATGAAAAATGTTGGTTTTGTTGGTTGGCGTGGAATGGTTGGTTCCGTCCTTATGCAACGTATGGTTGAAGAACATGATTTTGATTATATCAATCCTGTGTTCTTTTCTACTTCTCAAGCTGGTCAAGCTGCCCCTACCTTTGGTGGTAAAACAGGAACATTACAAAGTGCCGATAATATTGATGCTTTGAAAGCATTAGATATTATAGTGACTTGCCAAGGTGGTGATTATACTTCTGAAATTTATAAAAAATTGCGTGCAACTGGCTGGCAAGGTTACTGGATTGATGCGGCATCAACATTGAGAATGGAAGATGAAGCAATCATTGTTCTTGATCCAGTCAATAAAGCTAATATTCATGCAGCTTTAGATAGAGGTATCAAAACCTTTGTTGGTGGTAACTGTACCGTAAGTTTAATGTTAATGTCGCTTGGTGGATTGTTTGCTGAAAACTTAGTTGATTGGGTATCGGTATCAACTTATCAAGCTGCTTCAGGTGGCGGTGCGCGTCATATGCGTGAATTGCTTACCCAAATGGGCATGTTAAACGCCGAAGTAGCTAAAGAGCTACAAGACCCTAATTCTTCGATCTTAGATATTGAACGGAAAGTGACGCAAAAAATGCGTGATGGTAGTTTACCAACAGATAATTTTGGTGTGCCATTAGCGGGTAGTTTAATCCCTTGGATTGATAAAGCTCTTGATAATGGTCAAAGTAAAGAAGAATGGAAAGGCCAGGCTGAAACGAATAAGATTTTAGGTACTAGCCAAATTATTCCTGTTGATGGACTTTGCGTGCGTATTGGTGCATTACGTTGCCATAGTCAATCATTTACCATCAAACTCAAAAAAGACATCAGTGTGCCAGAAGTTGAAAAATTACTTGCTGCACATAATGATTGGGTTAAAGTTATACCTAACGATCGTGATTTATCAATGCGTGAGCTGACTCCAGCAGCTGTTACTGGTACATTAACTACGCCAGTAGGACGTTTACGTAAACTTAATATGGGTAAAGACTATTTATCAGCCTTTACTGTTGGCGACCAGTTATTATGGGGAGCTGCCGAACCATTAAGAAGAATGCTTCGTATCTTAGCTTAATCAAAAAAAGCCCGGTAGCCGGGCTTTTTTTCTGATATACGCACATTATAATGTAATGTTGTTTTCTAACAATGTCATTAATAATGAACCATTAAATAACGCTTGTTGTATCAATGCAAATGCACCAATTGCTGAACGGTCATTAAGCGATGAACAATTGATAGTAAGATTTTTTCTCAACTCTTCTAAACTTTGTGCGTTTAACGCGCTGTTTACCGCATTTAACAACACTTCTGATGATTTAGTTAATTCACCCGCTAACACAATTCGTTGTGGATTAAAAATATTCACCATCATAGCAACAGCACGACCAAGATTTTCACCAGCATCTTTGACTAACTTAATTGCCAGCTCATCGCCTTGATTAGCATATTTACAAATAGTGGAAATATTACAGTTATCTAAACTTAATTTAGTTGGATAACCTTGCTCAATCATCTGTTTAGCTCGAAACTCGATTGCTTTATTAACTACACGATTTTCCAAACAGCCAAAATTTCCACAATGGCAACGCTCTCCTAACGCATCGATTTGGATGTGTCCAACTTCACAAGCACTTTGATTATGGTTTGTTAATAGTTGCTGATTGACAATTACACCCGATCCCACACCGCGATGTACACGAATCAAAATTGAGTCATCAACATCTTGAGTTGAGCCAAAATAACTTTCGGCTAGAGCTAAACTTTGAATATCATTGCCAATAAAAATCGAAATGTTAAATTTATTACGAAGAGCATCAGCTAGAGGCCAAGCTTTAACTTGAATATGAGGTGTATAACGAATAATCCCTCGAACAGAGTCAATCAAACCTGGTAATACCACTGATATAGCAACAAGATGTTTTATTTTTTTGCTATTTTGCTCTATGAACTGTTCAATTAATGCAATTAAATATTCTTCAGCTGATTCTTGGGTAAACGAGGTTAATGGATAAACTTCAGATACTAAACAGTTAGCACCAAGATCATATAGTTCAATGGTAACATGGGAACGACTTAATTGAATGGCAATGGTCTGATAGTAACCAAATTTTGCTTGTATTGACACAGCCGGACGCCCACCAGTTGATTGCTGTGCATCAACTTCTTTGATTAAATTTTTTTTAATAAGTTGGCGAGTAATTTTGGTTATACTGGCTGGTGCTAATTGACTAATTTCGGCGAGTTGTATCCGTGAAACTGGGGCTTGCTGAACAATCAAACGGTAAATCATAGCGTAATTTAATTGTTTGATTAGCTCAGCATTGCCAACTAGGTGTAGATAATTAAAGGTCATATTTTATCTCAATATTTTCATTAACTATCTAACATTCTAGCGGGTCATTACTCCATTAACAACCGTTTTCACGTTTGAAAAATCACGATTAAAAATAACTAAGTTCGCAATTTTACTTTCACTAATTGTACCAAGTTGTTTATCAACACCAATTGCTTTTGCAGGATAAAGCGTTGCCATTCTTAGCGCTTCATCTAAAGCAATACCAACATATTCAACTGCATTTTTAACTGCTTCAATCATAGTTAATGCTGAACCACCTAAAGTGCCATTTTCATCAACACAACGGCCATCTTTATAATAGATAGTTTTATCAGCAAATACGCCAGAGGTTAGATTAGACCCTGCTAATAACATAGCATCGGTAATCAAAATTAAATGATCTTGTTTAATTTTATGACTATTACGAATATTAGCCCAACTTACGTGTTGACCATCAGCAATAATACCGACATAAACTTCGGGTTCATCATAAATTGCGCCAACAATACCGGGCTCTCGTCCAGTGATATAAGGCATTGCATTAAATAGATGCGTTCCTAAACGGATACCAGCATTAAAACCACGACGACAATCTTCATAATGACCGTTAGAATGACCGACAGAAACATGAATACCAGCATCAGCTAATTGCTTAATATAGTGAGATTCAACTTTTTCTGGGGCTAACGTAATGATTTTTATGACATCAGCATTTTCACAAAGGAAGTCGATCATTTTTTGTGAAGGTTGGCGGATGTAATTTACATTATGAATACCCTTCTTTTCTGGATTAATGTAAGGGCCTTCAAGATGCAAACCTAATGCCTGGTTTGGGTGTTTAGCCAAATACTCACGCATAACGTTTACTGCTTTAATCATAAATTCATCAGTTGATGTGATTAAAGTAGGTAAATAGCTAGTACAACCATAAACTAGATTAGTTTTTTGCATTTTTTCTAATGTCTCGACACTTAACGCATCGAGTGTCTCATTAAATTGTACACCACCACAACCATTGACTTGAATATCAATAAGACCAGGTGCAACAATGGCACCTTGTAAATCTTCAGTAGTGATATTAGCTGGTAGTTCTTCTTGTTTACAAACTTTGGCAATCTTATCGCCGTCAATAATAACGGCGTGATTTTCAAGAATTTCATAACCAGTGTAAATACGACAATTTGTTAATGCGTACATTGAGTTATCCTTTATAAAACGGTCACTTTAAGGTTATCAGCTTCCATTTGTTTAAAATATTTTAGTGTTTTCACTTTAAGATCATCAGTACTTGGCTCATCACAAACAATAATTGATGCTGGATGCATTTGTAATGCGGTAACTGTCCATAAATGATTAACGCATCCTTCAACACCGGCTTGTAACGCTAAACTTTTGTTGTGTCCACAAACTAATAAGATCACTTCCTGTGCATCCATTAATGTTGCAACACCGATCGTTAACGCATGTTTCGGAACTTGTTTGATATCATTATCAAAGAAGCGTGAGTTAGCGATAATTGTGTCTTCAGTCAAAGTTTTAATTCGAGTTCTTGAGCAAAGTGAAGAACCTGGTTCGTTAAATGCAATATGCCCATCTTGACCAACACCACCAACGAAAATATTGATTTTACCGTAAGATTTAATCTTTTCTTCATATTCGCGGCATTCTTGATCGATATCTGGTGCATTACCATTTAATATATGGATATTGTTTTTATCAATATCAATATGGTTGAAGAAATTTTCATACATGAAAGTGTGATAACTTTGAGGGTGATCTTCTGGAAGACCGACATACTCATCCATATTAAAGGTAACAACGTGTTTAAAACTGACTTTACCTGCTTGATATTGTTTGATGAGTTGTTGATACATAACTAGCGGAGAACTACCTGTAGGTAAACCTAATAAAAACGGACGTTCCGCTGTCGGTTTAAATTGATTAATTTTGTTAACAATGCGCTGTGCTACCCAAGCGCCGACTTCTTGCGCATTTACTAAAGGAATAAGTCTCATAAGATACAGCCTCTTCTGATATAATTAAATAAAATCTTTTTTTTTAACGTAAAATATGTTGAGCATATTCTACTATATTAAACTAATTAATCAAAAATAAATCGTGATATAAATCACAAAAAGCAAACATTTAATTTGCGAAGTAAAATAATATAATGTGAAATATAGTTGACTTACTTACATTTACTTAAAGATGTGAAATTTCATTATTTTTTAAGTAACCCAAAATAATAATATGAGGTAAAACTTATGGGAATTTTAGCTTATTTACAACGCATTGGGCGCTCGTTGATGGTGCCTGTGGCAGTATTACCTGCTGCTGCAATTCTTCTTGGTGTTGGTTATTGGATTGATCCTGTTGGTTGGGGAGCAAATAGCAGAGTCGCCGCTTTTTTAATTAAATCTGGTGGGGCCATTATCGATAATATGGCTATACTGTTTGCTATTGGTATTGCCTACGGTATGTCTAAAGATAAAGATGGTGCTGCGGCGTTGAGTGGATTGGTTGGTTTTTTGGTTATAACAACTTTATTATCTACAGATACAGTAGCATTATTAACTTCTACACCAAAAGCTGAAGTTTCAAAGGCTTTTGATAAAATCCATCAAAACCAATTCATCGGTATTTTAGTTGGTATAATTTCTGCTGAAATATATAACCGCTTTAGTAATATTGAGTTACATAAGGCATTTGCTTTCTTTAGTGGAAGGCGTCTGGTACCAATTATTGTTTCATTTGTAATGTTATTTGTTTCTTTTGGAATGCTTTATGTTTGGCCACATATTTATGAATTTTTAGTCACATTTGGTAAAGAAATTAAAGGACAAGGTGCAATTGGAGCGGGTATTTATGGGTTCTTTAACCGTTTGTTGATTCCGGTTGGTTTGCATCATGCACTTAATTCTGTATTTTGGTTTAATGTTGCTGAAATTAACGATATCCCTAATTTCTTAGCAGGACAAAATGCAATTGATAGTGGTAAAGCGATTGTTGGTATTACTGGTCGTTATCAAGCCGGCTTCTTCCCAATTATGATGTTTGGTTTACCAGGTGCTGCTTTAGCGATGTATCATACAGCGAAAGAAGGTAATAAAGACAAAACAGCTTCCATTATGTTAGCCGCTTCTTTTGCTGCCTTCTTTACAGGTATTACTGAACCATTAGAATTTGCCTTCATGTTTGTGGCTCCAGTGCTTTATGTTATCCATGCAATTTTAACGGGTATCTCTTTGTTTATTGCAGCAACATTGCAATGGATATCTGGATTTGCCTTTAGTGCTGGTTTACTCGATATGTTACTTTCAAGCCGCAATCCTTTAGCTGTACATTGGTATATGCTTATTCTTCAAGGTGTCGTATTTTTCTTTGTATATTATATTGTGTTCCGTTTTGTTATTGTTAAATTCAATCTTAAAACGCCGGGACGTGAAGACGATGTAACCGATACTTCAGCTGAAGAGAATGTACCAACTGTGGGCGATACTTCTAAGCTTGCTGAACAATATTTAGTTATCGTTGGTGGTAAAGAAAATCTAACTAATATTGATGCTTGTATCACACGTTTACGTTTGAATGTTCATGATTCAGATTTGGTTGATGAACAAGCAGCTAAAGCACTTGGTGCAATGGCAGTGATAAAACTAGGTAAAACTGGCGTTCAAATTGTTGTTGGTCAACAAGCTGAGAAGATTGCCGATAAAATGAAAAAATTAGTTTAATATCAATTTTATTAAATAAGTTTTATCAATATTCTCCTCGTGGTAGTAATGATAAACGCCACGAGGATTTTTATTGTCTTTGGCAAGCATAGATTTTGTTTATAGAATTATAAAAAAAGTTGAGGAGCGGGGTTTTTGAAGCTAATTAAAAGCGTAAAATAGTGTCTTGATCCGCAAGTAACTGATGAAACTGGGTAATTTCGATTTGTTGGTTAGGAATGTTGAGGGCAATCTGGCTTAAATTCCGCTCATCTAAAGCTGTTTTACAAACATAAACATCTTCAATGTCATAAAGTTCTAACATATTAAAGGTTGCTATGTAATCTCGCATTAATATCTTTTCTGGATGTTGATTAGGTAAGAGATGAAAAACACCGTCACCCATAAAAAAGACAGAGATGTGATTAAATGTTGATAAAGCTAAAGCAGTATCCAATGCTTCTCGGCCTTTTGCATTGCCGTGTGGTGGAGTACTAATAATAATTGCTACATTTTTCATCTAATCTACCTTTTTAAAATTGTAGAACTCGATCAGAACTTGCTACTGCCTCACTCAACTCACCAAGACCGGTTAGTTCAAAATGTTCAGCAAGGTTTTCTATACTAATTCCTCTTCTTTGTGCTGCTGCCACGCAAACCTTAAGCTTTAAAGCATTTTGTTTTGCTAAGTCTTGCCATGCTTTGACGAGTTCAAATTCATCATTGGCGGGATCAGTAAAATGATTAGCGTTATAGACACCGTCAGCATAAAAAAAGATGCTATTGATTGAATGATTTGTATTTGAAGATAATGTTTGAGCAAATTGATAAGCACAATAAGCAGATTGGGTCCCATAAGCGGGACCCATAATAACCAGCGTATAACTTAATGGTTTCATCAAATTAGTTTGGTGCTTGTACTGGTCGAACAGTTGGAACAGCTTCTTCGTTGTTATCTTTATCAATACCAAGCAATTCAACTTCAAAAACTAAAGTTGACGCAGGAGTAATATTGGCATTGTCACCTTGGCTTGGCAAGCTTTTATCTTCATAAGCTAATTCTGGTGGGACAACTAATTTAATTCTACCGCCAACACCAATGAGTTGAATTCCTTCAGTCCAACCTTTGATTACACCGTCAAGTGGGAAGGTTGCTGGCTCGTTTCGGTCATAAGAACTATCGAATTTACGACCATCAGTTAAGGTACCAACATAGTGAACGATAACAGTATCTTTGGCAGTTGGGTGAGCTCCAGTACCTTCTTGAATAACTTTATATAATAAACCTGATTTAGTTTTTATTACTCCAGGCTCTTTGGCAAATGCTTCACGGAATTTTTCACCCGCTGCGGTATTTTCAGTTTTTTGCTTTTCAAATCGCGCTTGGCTTTCTTCTTGGATACGTTTACCGAAAGCTTCTAGAATTGTGTTCACTTCTTCTTGATTAAGTTGTGAATCACCTTTCATGGTTTCATTAAATCCGCTGATTAGATATTCTTGGTCTGCTTTTACTTCATTTTGTTCTAAGTTTGATTTTAGGTAGTTAGCAAATGAAGAACCTAGTGCATAAGACTCTTTTTGGGCTTCAGTGGTAATTTTTATTTTATTGTTCAAAGAATCAGCTTTTTCAGTTGAAGTTGAAACTGTGTTTTCAGCTTTATCATCGGTTTTAGCAGGCTCGGCTTTATTTTCTGCTGGTGCAGGCTCTGCTTTATTTTCTGCTTGCGCAGGTTCTGCTTTATTTTCTGCTGGTGCAGGTGCTGTTTCGGTAGCATTTGTCGTTGTAGTAGCAGGTGTTTTGTTTTCTTCGGTAGTTTTTTTATCATCACAACCTGCAAGTGCTAATACGATAGCACTACTTATCAATGTCATTTTAATAAATGATTTCATTTCACTCTCCAAGTTAAAAGATCTTTTAGCTAAATATTCACGGTATTATATATGATCTATTATATGATAATATAGTTTTTACGTATCTTTTATCTAATTAATTTATATAAAATTAGCTTTATTTGTTATTGAAAACTGTAAAAACACACAGGAAAATCACTACAGCCTGTAAGTGTTAATAAGATAGTACTGCTTATTAATGTCAATTTAATAAATGAGTTCAATTCACTCTCTAAGCTAAACGACCTTTTAGTTAAATATCAATCGTATTATATGATCTACTATAAGACAAAATATTTTTTAAGCATCTTTTATATAAAATTAGGTTTATTTGTTATTGAAAACTGTAAAAATACACTGAAAAATCACTCCTTGAGTGAAAGTGGTATCCTCAGTTATAATAGATCCAATTTATAGTAAATATTGTATAAGGATAGCTATTTTGACTACCGAACTTAATACCCTTGATATTGAAGAAATCATAAGTTTACTGCCTCATCGTTACCCATTTTTAATGGTTGATCGCGTACTTAGTTATGAAAAAGGCAAAACATTAAAGGCCATTAAAAATGTTACTTTTAATGAACCATTCTTCCAAGGTCACTTTCCAAATAAACCGATTTTCCCTGGTGTATTAATTTTAGAAGCGATGGCGCAAGCGACTGGAATTTTAGCTTTTAAAAGTATTGAAGAGTTATCGCCAGGACAGCTTTATTATTTTGCTTCAATCGATAAAGCGCGTTTTAAACGTCCTGTAGTACCAGGTGACCAAATCGTACTTGATGTTGAATATATTAAAGAGCGTCGTGGTATTGCATTGTTCCATGGTGTTGCAACAGTTGATGGTAAACTGGTTTGTGAAGCCGAAATGATGTGTGCTCGTAAATAATATTGATTTTGAAATATCCCAAATGTATTAAGGAATTGCTATGGCAACGGAAATACACCCAAGTTCAGTAATAGAAAAGGGGGCAAAGATTGGTGATAACGTCAAAATCGGGCCTTTTTGTTATATTGGTGAACATGTTGAAATTGGTGATGGCACTTTTTTAAAATCACATGTTGTCGTTAATGGCCACACCAAAATTGGTCAAAATAATCAAATCTATCAATTTGCTTCAATCGGTGAAGTTAACCAAGATCTAAAATATCGTGGAGAACCAACTCGCACTGAAATTGGTGATCGTAATATGATTCGTGAAAGTGTGACGATTCATCGTGGCACTGTTCAAGGGGGGGAGTTAACGCGTATTGGTAGTGATAATTTATTCATGATTAATGCACACGTTGCTCATGATTGTATTATTGGTAATAATTGTATTTTAGCGAATAATGCAACGCTTGGAGGTCATGTGCAGTTAGACAATCATGTTATTATTGGTGGTATGACAGCTGTACATCAATTTTGTGTTATCGGATCTCACGTAATGGTTGGTGGTTGTTCTGGTGTTGCCCAAGATGTTCCTCCTTATGTTATTGCACAAGGCAATCATGCAACACCACATGGCGTTAACTATGAAGGATTGAAACGTAGAGGTTTTAGTAAAGAAGCACTACAAGCTATTCGTAATACTTACAAAATTCTTTATCGAAATGGGTTAACCCTTGACGATGCTAAAGTTGAAATTGAATCGTTAGCTAAACAGTACCCTGAAGTTCAACTGTTTACTGACTTTTTTGCTCGTTCGACTCGTGGCATTATTCGTTAATGACTGATAAAGCTTTAACTGTAGCACTTATCGCTGGTGAAACATCTGGTGACATTTTAGGTGCAGGTTTAATTCGTTCTCTCAAAAAACACCATCCAAATATTCAATTTGTTGGAATTGCTGGACCACAAATGCAAGCTGAAGGCTGTAAAGCTTGGTATGAAATGGAAGAGCTGTCTGTGATGGGCATTGTCGAGGTATTAGGTCGATTACGTCGTATTTTAGCTATTCGTCGAGATATCACTAAACGCCTTATTGAACTAAAACCTGATATATTTATTGGTATTGATGCGCCTGATTTTAATCTTTCATTAGAAGGTAAACTCAAACAAGCTGGTATTAAAACTATTCATTATGTGAGCCCATCAGTCTGGGCTTGGAAACAAAAGCGCGTGTTTAAGATTAAACGAAATACTAATCTTATCTTAGCTTTTCTTCCTTTTGAAAAAGCCTTTTACGATAAATTTGATGTTCCTTGTCGTTTTATTGGTCATAAAATGGCTGATGACATTCCTTTAGAACCAGATCAAACCGCAATGCGTCAACAATTAGGTATCCCGCTTAATTGCCAATGCTTAGCACTTTTACCTGGCAGCCGTCATGCTGAAGTGACGTTATTATCTGAGCCTTTTTTAAAGGCGGCTCAATTGCTACGTGACAAATTTCCTGATTTACATATTGTGGTTCCTTTAGCAAATGAGAAAAGGAGACAAGAGTTTGAGCGAATTAAAGCTGAAATCGCACCACAACTTAATGTGCAGTTATTAGATGGTCATGCTCGTGAAGCAATGATTGCCAGTAATGCGGCAATTTTAGCGTCTGGAACGGTTGCTCTTGAATGTATGTTAGCTAAATGCCCAATGGTTGTCGGTTACAAAATGAAAGCTTTTACGTTTTGGTTGGCTAAAAAGTTAATCAAAACGCCTTATGTGTCGTTACCAAATATCTTAGCAGGTAAAGAAATAGTGCCTGAGTTGCTACAACATGATTGTACACCAGAAAATATCGCTAATCATGTTCTTCCTTTTTTAGAAAGTGATAATACCGAATTAAAAGCGACATTTTTAGCTTTGCATAAACAAATTCGTTGTAATGCAGATGAACAAGCAGCACAAGCTGTACTTGATGTATTAGAGGATTCACATTGTTGTTAGAATTTACCTACCCTGATGCCACATTAATTGCCGGAGTTGACGAAGTTGGACGAGGTCCTCTGTGTGGTGATGTTGTTACTGCTGCTGTGATTTTAGATCCAAATAAACCGATAGAGGGATTAACCGATTCTAAAAAGCTGACAGAAAAAAAACGTGAAGCTTTATTTGATATTATCAAGCAAAATGCATTAGCGTGGAGTGTTGCAAGAGCATCAGTCGATGAGATTGATAAGCTTAATATTCTTCATGCCACTATGTTGGCTATGCAACGGGCGGTGTCTGGTTTAAAAATCAAACCCAATTATGTTTTAGTGGATGGCAATCGTTGTCCTGAATTTGGTATTCAAACACAAGCCGTCGTTAAAGGCGATTTACTTGTTGCTGAAATTAGCGCAGCGTCGATTCTTGCGAAAGTGACTCGTGATCGTGAAATGGTTGAATTAGATAAATTGTATCCACACTATGGATTGGCAAAGCATAAAGGATATCCCACCAAAGATCACCTAATGGCTATAGAATCACACGGTATCAACCATTTGTATCGTAAGAGTTTTGCTCCAATTAAGAGATTGTTACTTATCTAATTCGACCAATGTTGATCTACCGTTATTAATAATGGTGAATTGAATATAGCGACTGGTGAAATAACGGTTTCTTGATAAGGGATCTTATCTCCATAGCGTTCAGTTAGTTTTTGTTTAACTGCTGGTGCTGACAGATTAAAATCTTTAATCCTTTGTAATTGTCCAATTTTTAAGTTAAGTGCTTTATTATAAATTTTCCAAACTAGTTCTGAGCAATAAATATACTTATCATCCCAGCCAAACCAAATATCGTAAGGCTTATTTTCAAATGAATGAGCAACTCGTTTTAACTTAGCAATTTCTTTTTGTGATAAAGTGTGATCTTTTAGGCGTTTAATTATATATTCTCTATTTTTTCCTCGATTTACCCATTTATCAAACGGTGTATAGACCACTTTAGATGCTGCTTCAAAGACATAAGGTTTTCCATTTTTAATAAAAATTATTCCCATGTGACTATAAGGTGACTTGGTTGCTTGCTCAATCGCTTTGCTTTGGTTTGATTGAGAAGATTGGAAAATAATATCGCCATCTAGGTAATCTGTTGTGGCCGTCGTGTAGGTAGTGAAAAGTAATATAATAATCAAAATAGAACGCATGATTTTCTACTTAAAAAATAAATCAAGGTAATATTATAAAATTATTAGCTAAAATAGCTACTTAAATAAATTTTAAGTAGCTTTTAGTCGTGTTTTAGTCATTAATCCCGATTACTGAAAATAGATGTCGATTTTGTTTTGTACATAACTTTACTGGCACGAGCAAAACGAATCGTTTTGAAAATACCTAACAAGCTAGCTTGATGCATTCGATACAACAATCGATGAATAATTAGCGCAAACCATCCCTTTACACCCATTTCACTTTTTCCTGCTATTTTAACCACACCTTGCGCGGTATCATGTAAAGAAATGATTGTGCCATTATCGGTATACTTAAACGATTTTAATGGCTTATTATCTAATATGTTGATAATGTTTTCGTAACAAATTTTTGCCATTTGATGTGCAGCTTGAGCAGTAGGTGGTGAGGCATGACCATTGTCTTGCATTGCGTAAGCGCAATCGCCGATAACAAAAATATTGTCATCACGAGAAGTTTGCAATGTTGGTTTTACCACCAATTGATTTGAACGACTTGACTCTAATCCAGCAATTTCCTTTAAATAATCAGGAGCTTTAACACCCGCAGTCCAGATCATAATGTCGGCTTTAATAGTATCGCCTTCTTTTGGATAAAATCCATCGCTTTCAGCCTTAGTAATCATGGTCTTGGTTAATACATGGATACCTTGTTTTTCAAGTGTTTTAGTAATACTTGCCGCAGTCTTTTCTGGTAGGGCTGGTAAAATACGATCTGTTGCTTCAATAACCGACACATCTAAAAGATCGGAACACATCTTATTACGGCCACAGGCACCAAATGCTTCCACCATGTGTGGTAGTTCAGAAGCTAACTCAACGCCAGTTGCACCGCCGCCTACGATAGCAATTCGAATTTTATCTTCGTCGGTGCTTTGATCATTATCGATAATTGAACAGAAACTGGTGAATTTATTTATTAAGGTTTCTCGCAAGCGAATCGCTGCATTTTGATCGTCTAAAAAGATACAATGTTCTTTAACACCAGGTGTACCAAAATCGTTAGAAGTACTACCAATGGCAATAACTAAAATATCGTAATCAATAGCGACTGATTCATCTTGATGATTGATAATAGTGATTTGTTTTTGGTCCCGATTAAGGTCAGTAAAGGTACCTTGGGTAAATTCGAAATTATGTTGTTGTCCTTGAGATGCATAATAAATATTATCAACTTGCTCATCAAGTACACCCGTTGCTACTTCATGTAATAATGGTTTCCATAAATGATAACTGTTTTTATCAATTAGGGTAATTTGAGCTTTGTCCGTTTTGCCTAACTTATCACCTAGGTCAGTAGCGAGCTCTAAACCGCCGGCACCACCACCAATAATAATTATTTTTTGCATATTTCAAGCCTTATTATTTCAATTGTAAAATATCATACTAAATAAGTAGGTTTTTATCTATTTCTTTTGACTGATAACATTTATAAATGAAATCTATTAAAATGGAGGTTTACAATTATTGAAATTTATTTAAGGGTGAAATAGAATATCATTCAATATAGTTGTAAATAATCCCGTTTAGCCTTATTTGGGCATAGAAATATAGCTTAGATTGTTTAAATAAAGCGTTATATCGTATGATATAGTAATCATTTTTGAAGTATGTTAATTCTTGATTGCATACAATTATCCTAGTTCTTTAGGCCTTATCTTACAATTGTCACTCAAAACAAATTTATGAATAAAAAAATTTTTATTGTTATTGCATTGATTGTTATTTTAATTTCAATGACGATCTTAATACGTGCTCATAGCAGCCAGCTTATTTTGCAAGGCGAAGTTGATGCACCTAATGTCAGCATATCCTCTAAAGCCAAGGGGCGAGTGCAAGTAATTCATGTCAATCGTGGCGATGATGTTAAACAAAATGATGTCTTAATTACGCTTGACAGTCCTGAGCTTTTAGCTCAAGTTAAAGCTGCCGAAGCTGGGCGAGATCAAGCAAAAGCGCAAGTTGAACTTTCTCAAAACGGTACTCGTGAAGAAAGTATTCGCTATTATGAAGCGTTATTGGAACAAGCAAAAGTTTCTTATGATAATGCTTCGAAAGAGTACAATCGTAATAAAGCCATTTCGGCAAAAGGTTTTGTTTCTCAATCAATATTAGATAATGCCCTTAAAACGCGTGATGCAGCTCATCAGCAGGTTTTGTCAGCCCAAGCCAATTTAGATCAAGCGAAAAACGGTGATCGTATTGAACAGCGTGAGATCTATAATGCTAAATTGCAAGAGGCTGAAGAGCAACTTAAACAATTACAGATTCAATATGATGATCTGCAAGTCAAGGCGCCTGTAGATGGTGAGGTTGGTTCAATCCCTGCCGAAGTAGGTGAGCTGTTTAATGCAAATAGCCCACTATTAACAGTTATTCGATTACCACAAGCTTATTTTGTGTTTAATATTCGTGAGAATATTATGCCGAATATTCACAAGGGTGACCATGTTAAGTTGGAAGTTCCAGCGCTTGGCAATAAAGAAGTTGAAGCGGAAGTTCGTTTTATTTCACCAATGGGCGATTATGCAACTAAACGTGCTACTCGAGCAACGGGTGATTTCGATTTGAAAACCTTTGAAATTAGACTTTATCCAACTAAACCTGTTGAAGGCTTACGCGCAGGTATGAGTACATTATGGAAAATAGACAACTAATTTCAGATTTCTGGCATCGCTTTAAAGAAGCATTTAACGATGAAATTCCAGTTATATTTAAGCGTTTTACTTTCCATTGGTTAATGTGGATTTTACCGCTGATTATTTTTGTGATCATCAGCAGTATATTTTATCGAGGTGTATTATTTGATCTTCCTGTAGGTTATGTTGATCAAGATAAAAGTACCTTATCTCGTGAAATTATTCGAGATCTTAACGCTGGCGCGCACGCAAATCTAATTAATTATGATAATCAGTTAAAAATGGCTGAACGTGATTTAGAAAAAGCTAAAATTTACGCCATTCTCTATATACCGCCTAATTTTGAAGCCGATGTGTTAGCTGGTCGTCAACCAACGCCGATGCTTTATTATAATGCTTTATATTATAGTGCTGGCTTATACTCTATTATGGACTATTCCGGCCTAATTGCTTCATTAAATACGCAATATCGGACGACCATGGCAACCAGTATTGGTTTGCCCGTACCTAAGCTTTCTCAAGTTAATTTCAATTATGATGGGTTATTTAATGCCAGTGGTAACTCAATGTACTTCCAGCAATTTTCCGCGGTAGTTCATTTGTTACAATTATTTGTAGTGACCACAACAATTCATATTCTATCGCGATTACCTAAACGGACTCGGCCTAATTATCCATTTGTATTAGGTAAACTCGCTCCTTATACCATCTGGTATACCATGTTATTGATGTTTGAAATAGCAATGCTGGTTTTATTTTCTGATGCGCGCGTATCTGGTTCGCCATTTGCTATGATGCTGGTGGTATTCTTTTATGTTATTGCTGCGCAAAGTATTGGTATTTTGCTTTATACATTTACTAAAACAGTATTAGATGCATATACCTATATTGGGGTATTGGTGGGGCTTGCGTTGACCTATTCAGGAGTAGTGGTGCCTGAATTGTCGATGCCTTGGATAGCAAGATTTATTTCGTCACTTGAGCCTTTAACCTATGCACTGAATAAATTATTCGATCTCTTTTTACGACATTCCAGTTATCTATCTGTATTAAAAACATGTGGGATTTTAATGATCTATCCAATAATTATTACAGTGTTAGTTAGAAAACGTTTAGTCAAACGTTTACATTCACAGTAAGAGGCAATATTTGGATGCTTAAGCTATTTTTATCTTCAGCTATAAAAATGTTTTTTTATATGCTAATGCGACCAATGTGGTTATTGCTATTAGTTTCTGTTTCATTAATGAGCTTAGTTTATATTAATGGCACCATCACCAATTTGCCGGTAGCAATTGTTGATCAGGATCATAGCGCTACAAGTCGAAGTTTGATTCGATCTTTAAATACTAGCTCTAAAATCGATGTGCTTACTTATGAAAATTCATTAGAAGCTTATGATGATATTAACAGTCGTAAATTATTTGCGGTATTTACCATTCCAAGAAATTTCGAAAAACGTCTTTTAAACGGTGAAGAGGTGACAATTCCTGCTTATGGTGATGCTTCTAGCCGTCTAGCTAATGGTCTAATACAAGTTGATATTAGAGGAATATATCAACAAATATTAACCGAATATAATACGCGGGTAATGCGCAATGCTGGTTTTTCTGATCCGCAGATTAATATCATCTTATCGCCAATAAAAGGACAAACAATGCCACTTTATAATGCCGGGATTAGTTTTGCGGCGATAACTTTTCCTGGATTACTTGTCATGTTGTTGCAACACTCCTTTTTGATTGCCTCAACGCGCACCAATATCACCTTGCACTCCTTGCCCCAAGGTAAACCACCAAAGATTGTTATATTCGGAAGTTTATGCGGTCTTATACCAATATGGCTCTTTTTGTCTTTAGTCCTTTTTGGATTATGGCCTTGGGTTCTTGGCTATAGGCAATTAGCAAGCATACCCGAAATTATTATTATGACATTTCCGCTATTATTAGCTGTGTTGGGGTTGAGTAAATTACTCACTGAATGTTTACATCGAACCGAGATGATTTACCTAACCTTAGCCTTTTTGACTACCCCCGTATTTTACCTATCCGGTACTATATGGCCTCTTGATGCTATGCCGTTATGGGTACAAACGGTATCGCGAATGTTACCATCTACATGGGCAACAAATATGATTGCTGGTGTAAATCAGATGGGGTTAGGTTTGTCAGATAATGTATTTAATATATTTATGATTCTATTTCTCGGAGTCATATATGGTTCGCTAGGCTTTTTTATTGCAGCACTACGCGAAGGAAAAATGAGAAGATATTTCAAAAAAATAAAAAACTTTGTGCGTTCAAATACTAAAAAAGTTAATAATAAACCTTCAATTAGTTAATGCTAAAACGTGAATATACAATCAATAGCTGTTATGATGAATGCTTAAATTTTTCAAATAAATAACGTATGTCCAATAAATATTATCCATGGATTATTAGTTTACGCCCTAAAACGTTAGTATTATCGCTTTCGGCTATTTTGATGGGAAATTCGCTAGCATATTGGCAACGGTCTTTTGACCCATTGATTATGCTACTATCAATCATTACCGCATCGTTATTACAAATTTTATCCAATTTGGCTAATGATTACGGTGATGCAATTAAAGGCAGTGACCAACAAAATTTAACAGGGCATAAACGGGGATTACAATTAGGTTTAATCACGCTTAATCAACTAAAAATAGCGCTTTGGATTACCGTTTTATTATGTATTACTTCAGGGCTTGCATTACTTATTTTAGCCTGCAACAACTATCGACAACTTCTGATTTTTGTCTTGTTAGGATTATGCTCAATCATTGCAGCAATTACCTATACGATGGGGAAAAAACCTTATGGTTATATTGGATTAGGTGATTTCTCTGTCCTTATCTTTTTTGGGCTGGTTGGGGTAATTGGCAGTGATTACTTACAGACTAAAGTGTTATCGACACGACTCATCTTACCTGCAATTGCTAGTGGATTATTAGCGGTTGGAGTACTTAATATTAATAATCTACGCGATTATGAAAGCGATAAACAACATCATAAACGAACATTGATTGTGCTGATTGGTAAAACTTACGGTTGCTGTTATCACTTACTTTTATTAATTGTATCATTTTGTCTATTTAGTTTATTTGCTTACAAAAATCTACATACTTTTTGGAGTGGACTATTTTTATTAACATTGCCACTATATATAAAACATATCAATTCGGTGTTTAAATTTAAGACGGTTAATGACGCTGCACCGTTACTAATACAAATGGTCAAACTTGCTTTATTAACTAATTTACTTTATTGTTTGGGTATTATTTTGAGCTAGCTCACGTTTATTCTAAATTTATATCGTTTTACTTAATGTTAGCGTTATACTAGAATCGAATGAATATTACAGTTAAAGGAGACTCTACCATGGAGTTTGAAACATCAATTCTTTGTGATTACTACCCAGAAGATGTTAATGTCGTAGAACCGATATTTAGTAATTTTGGTGGTGTAGCTTCGTTTTCAGGCCAGGTCGTCACAGTGAAATGTTTTGAGGATAACGGTATATTGTACGAAGTATTACAATCCAATGGGGCAGGTAAAGTATTGGTTATTGATGGTGGTGGTTCTGTGCGCCGAGCATTGATAGATGCGGAATTAATCGATATTGCACTGCAAAACCAATGGGAAGGTATCATCGTCTATGGTGCTGTGCGCCAAGTTGATTATATTGCTGATGCTGAAATTGGTGTTCAAGCACTCGCAGCAATTCCTGTTGGCTCGGATGATCAAGGCGTTGGTGAAATTGATATTCGTGTTAATTTTGGTGGCGTGACTTTCTTCTCTGGTGACTTTATTTATGCTGATAATACCGGCATTATCTTATCTGAAATCGCTCTTGAAGTAGACGACAAATAAATCACTTATTATTTTCATAAACCGCTGTGGTTTTACAGCGGTTTTTTATGCTCAAAAACCCCGCTCCTCAACTTTTTTTGCGATACAATTTTCTATTTTGTCCGATTACGAATGTAACCACCAGTAACGGTGATAATCAATCCTGCTATCTCCATATCTAATAATTTAATAGTGAGTTCAGGAATGGGTAAATTAACCAGGGCCGCAATTGTATCAACTGGAATTGGGTGATGACGAATAACGGCAAATATTTCAGGATATAAAACAGTATTACTCTCTTTATTCTCAACACTATTTTGTCTATTTATTGTTGATAAAAAGCCACTATAGTGTTCTAAAATATCAGTTGGGTGAGTGACTAGATAAGCCCCTTGCTTGATTAAATAATGGGTTCCATGACTATTTTGATTATCGATATCACCCGGTAAGGCAAATACATCGCGATTTTGTTCAAGCGCATAACGAGCAGTGATTAGTGATCCACTTTTTTCAGATGCTTCAACCACAAAGGTTCCTAAACTTAATCCACTAATAATACGATTGCGACGTGGAAAGTATTCGGATCTTGCTTTTTCAAATGGATAAAATTCTGAAATGATGGCGCCATTTTGTGCCAAAATATCATTTGCCAATCGGAGGTTTGAGCGTGGTGAGATTTGAGCTAATCCACTACCTAAAACAGCTATAGTATTTCCTGATACCTCAAGAGCCCCTCTATGGCAAATAGCGTCTAAACCCAACGCTAATCCGCTAGTGACTGTTAAACCATTAATTGCTAATTCGCCAGCGAAATATCTTCCCCATTGTGCACCATATTCACTAAATTCACGGCTACCAACCATGGCAATTTGTGGTGAATGTAATAATTGCCTATTACCCATAACAAATAACAATAATGGTGGTGAACTAATTTGCTTAAGTAACATTGGATAATCGGAATCACAATACGCGATCAAATGTTTGGCTGGGTAAGGTGTTGCCAACCAATCGAGTATTGGCTCAAAATGAAGATAAGATGTTTCAAAAAAACGATCTTGGAGAGTTTTGGATAAACCTATTTTTTCTAATAATAGCGATACATCTCT
Organism: Gilliamella sp. B3023; assembly: GCF_026536845.1. NCBI lineage: Bacteria > Pseudomonadati > Pseudomonadota > Gammaproteobacteria > Orbales > Orbaceae > Gilliamella > Gilliamella sp. B3023. Next base: position 139,131 of record NZ_JAFNNH010000001.1, on the reverse strand, counting down.
TATTTTATTAGGTAGACCAGTACTAAAATAGTGAGCAATTTGCTCGAAATATCCCTTTCTTTTCTGACCAAGCATTGAAATTCGTAACAAAAACTCATATTTACTCATTACAGTCCTTTTTCCTCTACATTGTTGCTTTGTGCCATATCTAGAAGGATTGATTAGATATATTTTAGTAATAGTCAACTAAATCTATTCATAGGCATAATAAATGTTTACAATGTAGGCGAATTTGAAAAAATACAAAATTGAGGAGTAGATCGAAGAATTTATGGCTATTTTACCGGTATTACGTTTCCCAGACGAACGACTTCGCAAAATTGCAAAGCCTGTCTCTAATTTTACACCAGAGCTACAAAACATTATCGATAACATGACTGAAACCATGTATGCCGAAAATGGTATTGGACTTGCAGCTACACAAGTAGATGTACATGAGCAGATTATTGTGATTGATGTGTCGGAAGATAGAAGCCAACTTTATGTGATTATCAATCCTGAGGTGATAAGCCAAGAAGGTGAAACTGGCATTGAAGAGGGATGTTTGTCGATACCTGACTGCCGTGGATTTGTTCCAAGATCAGAAAAAATCAAAATCAAGGCATTAGATCGTAATGGTAAACCTTATGAAATTGATGCTGATGAACTATTGGCAATTTGTATCCAGCATGAAATGGATCACTTAAAAGGTAAACTCTTTGTCGATTATCTCTCGCCATTAAAGCGTCAACGTATTGAGCAAAAGATGAAAAAGCTAGCTCGTGAAGAGCAAAAGAATCGATAAATTAAACCGCCATTAATTTGGCGGTTTTTTATTTAAGCTTTCATTATTTAGCTACAATCACCATAGCAGGTCGGATAAGTCGACCATTGAGTGTATAGCCTTTTTGGATAGTATTGACGATCTGTCCTGATTGGTGTTCTGGTGATTCAACCATACTAATCGCTTGATGTAGATCTGGGTTTAATTGTGAATCAGCCGTATTTATCACTTCAATACCAAATTTTTTGACCGTATCTAAAAACGATTTTAATGTTAACTCTAATCCTTCTACAGTTGCTTTGTGTTCTGGATTATTTTTATCTGTAGATTCTAATGCGCGTTCAAGATTATCAATTACAGGTAAAAGCTCATTTGAGAATTTCTCAAGAGCATATTTACGTGCTTTGTCCACATCTTGTTCAACACGTTTGCGCACGTTATCAATTTCAGCTCGAGCACGAATCATTGCTTCACTTTCATTTTTTTTAGCAATTTCTAATGCTTGTTCAAGTTCTGCAATACGTGTATCTTTGGCTTTTAACTGCTCTTCAACACTTGGTTGAGATGGCGTTTGTTCTTCAGTAGTTTGCTCAGCCGGGACTTCAATGTTTGTTTCATTTTCTGACATATTATTCTCTTGTTCAGTCATACGGTACTCCAAATTTAGTCGAAAACTTAATGAATAACAGTTATTATGGGGGCAATTTTTATTATTACAAGTTTAACGATAAGATGATATCGTGTTTTTTAATCGGTAACTAAAAAATCTTTATATTTAAGTTAAAAAAACAAGGATATTTTATGGGTATACCATTTAAATGTGTTGGTTTGGTTGGGATTCCACGTAAATTAGAGGCGATTGAAACTCATCAGGTTCTATATGACTGGCTAGTTAACTTAGGTATTCAAGTTTTAGTTGAAGATCGGTTAGCGCAGTATATAAAATTTCCTAGTAGTGTATACGCAACTTTAGATACGATTGGTGAGCAAGCCGACTTAGCCATTGTTGTCGGTGGTGATGGTAATATGCTACGTTCGGCACGTCAATTGTCGCACTATAAAATTAAAGTGATTGGAGTAAATCGAGGTAATTTAGGCTTTTTAACCGATATTTCCCATGATCATGTTATTGAGCAATTAACTCCTGTTATCAAAGGGGACTATGATGATGATCCTCGGTTTTTATTGGAAGTGTCTATCTACAGTGATGGTCGGTTAATTAATTCTGGTTTTGCTGTAAATGAAATTGTAGTTACACCTAATACTGTTGCGCATATGATTGATTATGATGTGTATATCAATGAGCGCAATGCATTTTCACAACGAGCTGATGGTTTAATTATTGCAACGCCCACAGGATCGACTGCTTACTCGTTATCAGCTGGTGGACCAATCCTTGCGCCGCACTTAGATGCGTTAATTATCACACCAATGTTTCCACACTCTTTAGCGGTCAGACCATTAGTAATTAAGAGTGATAATCCTATCCATCTTAAATTTCCAACAACAGCTTTGGATCTTAATGTTGCTTGCGATAGCCAAATTATCTTGCCAGTTAAACCAACACAAGAGGTAATTATTCGTCGCTCAGATTATGAGTTTAATTTAATTCACTCTAAGGATTATGATTATTTTAATAATCTTTCAAGCAAACTAGGTTGGTCACAAAAGATGTTTTGAATTTAATCGTTATGTTAAGAAAATTATCATTTAAAGGGAAACTATCTTTAAATAATAAATGTTAATACATAAACAGATAAAGAAGAGAATATGGCGGCGATAACATCGTCGACCATAATACCAAAACCGCCCGGCACACGCTTATCAAACCAACGAATAGGCCAAGGTTTTGCCATATCAAACAATCTAAATGCGACAAAAGCAATCGTCACCCATAGTATTGAAAATTGAGGAATGAAATACAGCGTTATCCACATACCGACAAATTCATCCCAAACAATATGACCCGAATCATGAGTATGGGTATCATCCGACGTTTTTTGGCAAATATAACAACCAAACACAAACGTCACTAAAATAAAAACCCAATATAAAGCAGGTTGTAAACCCCAAAATAAAAGCCACAGTGGTATCGCCATTAATGATCCCATAGTACCAGGCATAATGGGTGATAGCCCACTGCCCAATCCGACCGCTAAAAAATGAATTGGATTAGTGAGTTTTAGGTATTTTTTAAAATCTTTATTGCGCGCTTGTTTCGTCATTCTGATGATAATCGGTTGATAAAATTATGCCGACTTGAGGTCGGCAAAAAATTTGCTTAGCTAGCTTTAGCCAGCACTTATAATATTTAGCTATATTATTAGTCTTTAGCTAAGGTTGCAACCATTACTGCTTTGATCGTGTGCAGGCGATTTTCGGCTTCATCAAAAACGATGCTATGTTTAGATTCAAAGACTTCATTTGTCACTTCTAAACCATTTTTCAAACCATACTGGGCAGCCATTTGTTGACCTACTGTGGTATTCATATCATGGAAAGCCGGTAAGCAATGCATAAATTTAACATTTGGATTCTCGGTTAATTTGACTACATTTTGATTGACTTGGTATGGGGTTAATAATTTCACTCGCTCATCCCACACTTCTTTCGGTTCGCCCATGGAAACCCATACATCGGTATAAAGAAAATCAACGCCTTTCACACCTTCAGCGACATCTTCAGTTAAAACGATTTTAGCGCCTGTTGTTTTAGCTATCTCTTGGCACTTTTGAACAAGCTCTGATTCAGGTTGGCACGCTTTAGGTGCCACTAGTCGGATCTCCATACCCATTAAGGCGGCGCCTTCCATTAACGAATTGCCCATGTTATTACGAGCATCGCCTAAATAAGCGAATTTAACGCTATTAAGTGGGCGCTCACCGATATGTTCTTTCATGGTCATAAAATCTGCTAAAATTTGCGTTGGATGCGCTTCAGTCGTTAAACCATTCCAAACCGGCACACCGGCATATTTTGCCAAAGTTTCAACAATATCTTGCCCATAACCTCGATACTCAATACCGTCATACATGCGTCCGAGCACTCGAGCTGTATCAGCAATCGACTCTTTATGCCCAATTTGGCTACCACTTGGCCCTAGATAGGTGACTTGAGCGCCTTGATCATATGCACCGACTTCAAAAGCACAACGAGTACGAGTTGAATCTTTTTCAAAAATTAAGGCAATATTTTTGCCAACCAAATGTTGTTTTTCGTTACCTTGTTTTTTTGCTTTTTTTAATTCAATAGCAAGCTGAATCAGCTGGTTAATTTCTGCTGGGGTAAAGTCGAGTAAACGTAAAAAATGACGTTGATAAAAACCATACATATTGAGCTCCTGATAGCGGTAAATATTGATACGATTCTATTTGAATAATTATGCAATTTCAAGTTAAACGTTTTAAATTTATAAAATGTCCTTTTTAGTTATTGAATTGTCTAAAAAATTAGATTTTATTATTTAATTATTTTTTATAATAACGCTTTTTTTGTTTAAAAAATTGTAATAAAATGACCAATTAATGAGTTACTGAAAAAGCATTTATGTGAATTATTATTCATAAATAGTGTTTATTTAATCAAAAGGTCTCTTAGCCATGCAAACTTATGCCCTCCTTATATTACAAGACGGTTCACAATTTATCGGTAAATCAATCGGTGCTGATGGAGAAACTGTTGGTGAGGTTGTTTTTAATACCTCAATGACTGGTTATCAAGAAATACTCACCGACCCTTCCTATTGCGAGCAATTGGTCACGTTAACTTACCCCCATATAGGTAATGTCGGCACTAACAATGCCGATGCTGAATCTAATCAAGTTTATGCAAAAGGGCTGATTATTCGTGATTTACCACTATTAGCCAGCAATTATCGCAATGAGCTCGATTTATCGAGCTATTTAAAACAGCATAATGTTATTGCCATTGCCGATATCGATACTCGCCGTTTAACTCGAATCTTGCGTGAAAAAGGGGCTCAGCATGGCGTGATTATCACGGCAAACGATAAAGAAACTTTACTTGAAAAAGCCGATACCGCTAAACAAATGGCGATCGATTTTAAAGGATTATCCGGACTGGACTTAGCCCAAAAAGTCACCTGCACAAAAAGCTATTTGTGGACACAAGGTGTATGGACAAGAGAGCAAGAAAACCCAGTAGCAAAAAACGCCTTGCCTTATCATGTTGTGGCTTATGATTTTGGCGTAAAACGTAATATCTTACGGATGTTAGTTGCACGGGGTTGTAAATTGACCATAGTTCCGGCCAAAACCTCTGCGCAGGAGGTATTAGCATTAAATCCTGACGGTATATTCCTATCAAATGGTCCCGGTGATCCGGCACCTTGTACTTATGCCATTGATGCCATTAAACAGTTTTTAACTACTGACATACCGATATTTGGTATCTGTTTAGGGCATCAACTGTTAGCGTTGGCTTGTGGTGCAAAAACCATAAAAATGAAATTTGGACATCATGGCGGCAATCATCCGGTTAAAGATCTTGAAAATAATCGAGTTATGATTACCGCCCAAAATCATGGTTTTGCCGTTGATGAAATGAGTTTACCGACTCACTTACGTGTGACGCATAAATCACTGTTCGACGGTTCGCTACAAGGTATTCATCATAATCAAAAACCCGCTTTTAGCTTTCAAGGTCACCCCGAAGCGAGTCCCGGGCCTCACGATGCCGCCCCACTTTTTGATCACTTTATAGAATTAATTAAAATTTATAAGCAGGAGCAATAACATGCCTAAGCGAACAGATATTAATAGCATTCTCATTATTGGCGCTGGCCCAATTGTTATTGGTCAAGCTTGTGAATTTGATTATTCCGGCGCTCAAGCTTGTAAGGCTCTGCGTGAAGAAGGTTATCGGGTTATTTTAGTCAATTCTAACCCTGCCACCATTATGACCGATCCGGAAATGGCGGATGCCACCTATATTGAGCCGATTGATTGGACAACGGTGAGTAAAATTATTGAACAAGAAAGACCCGATGCCATTTTGCCCACCATGGGCGGACAAACAGCGCTCAATTGTGCGTTAGAACTGGATAAAAGAGGCATTTTAAAACAATTTAATGTCGAGATGATCGGCGCTACCGCTGATGCAATTGATAAAGCTGAAGATCGCAAACGTTTTGATCAAGCCATGAAAAAAATTGGTCTTGATACTGCCCGTTCCGGCATTGCTCACTCATTAAAAGAGGCTTATGCCGTACTTGAACAAGTTGGCTTTCCTTGCATTATCCGCCCTTCTTTTACTATGGGGGGAACCGGTGGCGGGATTGCTTATAACACTCAAGAATTTGATGAAATTTGTACCCGAGGACTTGATCTGTCGCCCACCAATGAACTTCTCATTGATGAGTCATTAATTGGTTGGAAAGAGTACGAAATGGAAGTGGTACGAGATAAAAATGATAACTGCATCATCGTCTGTTCGATTGAAAATGTTGACCCTATGGGCATTCATACCGGGGATTCTATTACCGTTGCGCCAGCTCAAACACTAACTGATAAAGAGTATCAAATCATGCGTAACGCATCGATAGAGGTACTTCGTGAAATTGGCGTTGAAACAGGTGGTTCGAATGTACAATTTTCGGTTGATCCTAAAACCGGACGCTTGATTGTGATTGAAATGAATCCAAGGGTATCACGTTCATCAGCATTAGCATCTAAAGCAACCGGTTTTCCAATCGCAAAAATTGCGGCCAAACTTGCGGTTGGCTATACCCTTGATGAGCTATCTAATGATATTACCGGAGGTAAAACGCCAGCGTCATTTGAGCCTTCGATCGACTATGTGGTGACAAAAATACCCCGCTTTAATTTCGAAAAGTTTGCCGGGTGTAATGATCGTCTAACAACCCAAATGAAATCAGTGGGTGAAGTGATGGCTATTGGGCGGACTTTTCAAGAATCATTACAAAAAGCGCTACGAGGGCTTGAAGTCGGTGCCTGTGGTTTTGATCCGAAAATTGACAATTATGATGATGAAAAAAATCTCAGCAAAATACGTTATGAACTGCAAGAAGCGGGCGCTGAACGAATTTGGTATATTGCTGACGCTTTTCGAGCCGGCTTTAGTTTAGATGAAATTTTTACATTAACGAATATCGATCGCTGGTTTTTAGTGCAGATTGAAGAACTTATCAGCCTTGAAAACCAACTAAAATCGCAATCATTCGCTCGCCTAAATTCAGAATCATTATGGCAACTTAAGCGTAAAGGTTTTTCAGATTTACGTATAGCTAAACTGTTGAATGTTGAAGAACAAGACGTTCGTGATCGACGAAACCAATACGATATTCATCCTGTATATAAACGAGTTGATACCTGCGCGGCGGAGTTCTCGACCGATACAGCTTATCTTTACTCAACCTATGAACAAGAATGCGAAGCTAAACCACAATTCATTCGCCCTAAGATTATGATATTAGGCGGTGGACCTAATCGGATTGGGCAAGGTATTGAGTTTGATTACTGTTGTGTACATGCCGCGCTGGCGCTCCGTGAAGACGGTTATGAAACAATTATGGTTAACTGTAATCCGGAAACGGTATCTACCGATTATGATACCTCAGATCGACTCTACTTTGAGCCAGTCACACTGGAAGATGTGCTTGAAATTGCTCATGTGGAAAAACCAAATGGCGTAATCGTACAATACGGCGGGCAAACACCATTAAAATTAGCCAGAGCGCTTGAAGTCGCTGGGCTACCGATTATTGGTACCTCGCCAGATGCGATAGATCAAGCTGAAGATCGCAAACGTTTTCAGTCGATTGTCGATAAGTTAAAGTTAAAACAGCCAGTTAATGCAACGGTTACCGATATTGAAGATGCGGTGATTAAAGCCGAACAAATTGGCTATCCATTAGTGGTCAGACCGTCTTATGTGCTTGGTGGTCGAGCAATGGAAATTGTGTATAATGAGCAAGATTTAAGACGTTATTTTAAAACCGCAGTCAGTGAATCGAATAATGCTCCAGTACTACTTGATCACTTTTTAGATGATGCTATTGAAGTTGATATTGATGTCATTGCCGACGGCGAGCAAATCGTAATTGGCGGCATTATGGAGCATATTGAACAAGCGGGAATTCACTCCGGTGATTCTGCTTGTTCATTACCAACATATACTTTAAGCTCGGAAATTTTAGACCAATTGCGCAAGCAAGCTAAACAATTAGCGTTAGAACTTAATGTAAAAGGGCTTATGAATGGGCAATTTGCCGTCAAAGATAACCAAATTTATTTGATTGAAATCAACCCTCGAGCCGCTCGCACCGTGCCATTTGTGTCGAAAGCTACCGGTTTGCCATTAGCGAAAATCGCTGCACGAGTTATGACCGGGCAATCACTGGCTAAACAAAATATCACCAAAGAAGTCATACCGCCTTATTACTCAGTGAAAGAGGTGGTATTACCGTTTAATAAATTTAGTGGCGTTGACCCAATTTTGGGGCCTGAAATGCGTTCAACCGGTGAAGTGATGGGAATTGGTAAAACCTTTGCCGAAGCCTTTGCCAAAGCACAACTTGGTAGCTTATCAAGTATGAAAAAATCAGGAAAAGCTCTGCTATCTGTTCGTGATCAAGACAAAACTCGCTTATTAGAGATCGCTAAACGATTAATTGCACATGGCTTTAGTATTGATGCTACTTTTGGCACTGCTAAGGCATTACAACAAGCTGGCATAACCTGTCAAATGGTTAAAAAAGAGAACGAAGGGCGCCCCAATATTCATGACCATATTAAAAATGGCGAATATAGCTATATTCTCAATACCACATCTGGACGGGCAGCTATTGAGGCATCGAAAATCCTACGCCGTAGTGCTATTCAATATAAAGTTCATTACGATACCACGATGAATGCGGCTTATGCCACAACGTCGGCGCTTGATTATGATCCAGCTCATAGCGTGAAACCATTACAGGCACTTTATCAATAGAGACGAGTAAGGCTCGTCTCTTTTCACTAATCTGGTTTACGGTGTCGTACAAATAAGATCTCTTATTCACCTGAAAAAATATTTCTTTTTCCTTTGAACTATTTTATCTAATTAGGAGAGTTTGAGGATAATCAATGACAATTAATGTAAAAAATATTGAGGAGTGTATACCATTTCGTATAAAAATCGTCCTTATTTGTTAAGGAATGTGTAAAAATAGGACGTTTAGGCTAGAAGGGTATTGCTTTATTATTTTATTACTATAATATAGCCACCTCTTTGACGCGGGGTGGAGCAGCTTGGTAGCTCGTCGGGCTCATAACCCGAAGGTCGTTGGTTCAAATCCAGCCCCCGCAACCAATTCTTTTAAACCTATCCTAACTTATTCTTAATAATTTACTATCCTGAATTCGGTATACTGCAAGGGTTTAGCATTAAAATTGAACTGGCATCTTTTAATCATTGATACATAACTTAATTATAATTAAAAATACTGTTATGCAAGTTACATAAATTACCCTCTATCTTTGAGCAAAGTTAATTCAAAATATCAATATAATGGTTAGCAGAACATTAAGAATCGTGTGTAACTGATACTTATTAAATAAGAGAATAAACGAGAGGCATAATTCTATATTTAGCCATTAAATGAATTTTCTGCAACCACTACTAGAATATTGGCTTCTTTAGATTATTGATGTGATTGGCAGAATTATCACAATTTGATTGGCCATATTCGATTTACGATAGGTATAGCAAGCAATTAAATCAATATTTTGCATAACTATTTAAACGAAGCTATGTAAGGATGGATCATGATATTGAGTAATCATATTGATCCTTAAATTATTAAATATGAAATATTAGTTTTTTATCAAAAGTAATTAGTTTATTAATATTAAGGAAGATCATTAAAATTAATGATCTTCATATATGATTAGCGGTCTGTATTATTTATTATTTATTGGTTTTCTTAAAAAGATGCCATATGAAATTGCACCTAAAATAAGTAAACATGCACCTAATATAAATACATAACCGAAACTACCGGTTATATCAAGTATGATACCTGTTACAATTGGTGCCATTGCTGCACCTAAAAAGCCTCCAAAGTTCTGAATTGCACCTAATGAACCGACTTGGTGACTAGGTGCTACATCAGCAGCTAATGTCCATATAACGCCTGATGGGAGTTGAGAAGCAAAATAACCAATAGATAAAAGAACAATACTAAGTACAGTATTATCAATAAAAGCAATTGGTGCGACTGAAGCGGCTGCAAGTATAGCTCCACCAACAATAGGAATTTTTCTTGCATTTATTGGTTGAAAACCTCGTCGTATAGCGAAATCAGAAATAATTCCACCGAGTAGAACACCTATAATACCGCAGAAAAAAGGAATTGATGCAATCCATCCCATTTGTTTTAAAGTAAAGCCTTGTTCTTTTTCTAAGTAACTAGGTAACCATGTTAAGTAAACCCAAATAGTAAACATAATTCCAAAATTACCGAGAATCATAAACCAAGTCATTTTTTGTTTTAATAAATCTCCCCATGATGCTTGAGATTCTTTTCTTTTTGGTTCTTCTGCAGTAGATTTACCTTTTATTAGCGTAATTTCTTCCGGTGTTGGGTTCCGATATACTTTTAACCAAACAAGCATGACAAGTAATCCAAATACACCAATGATTATAAACATACCACGCCAACTCATCGTTAACATAAGAATGGTTAATAGTGGCGGAGCAATAGCATTAGCTATTTGTGAACCAGTATTAATTATGGATACAGGGACACCTCGTTCTTCTTTTGAGAACCATGTTTCAGTTGTTTTTAATCCTGAGGTAAAGAAAGGTGATTCAACAACACCTAACACTACTCTCATGGCATAAAACATTGAATAGCTATTTAAAAAGCCGCAAAGGATGGTAACTAAAGACCATAGGCCAGACGCCCAAGCAAACATTTTTTTAGGACCAAATTTATCCACCAACCAACCTGCAGGTAAGTTAGCTAGCGCGTATGGCCAGAGGAATGCCGATAATAAAAATCCCATTTGGGTTTGAGATAACCCAAACTCCTGAGCTATTGTTGTATTTGCAATACTTAAATTTGATCTATCTAAGTAATTGACGATAGCCCCGATTACAAGAAGAATGATGAATCCCCATCTTAGTTTTGGTTTTTGTTGTATTGTCATATCCACACCTTTATTTTAGACAAAACGATCCTATAGACATATCAAAGATATGCCTTTACTTTATTAATATTAATTATTGTTTATTTTTTAGCTTTATTTACTGCTGCTACAAATTTTTTAGCTGCTTGAGTTACTTTACTATAATCATTATCCTTCATAGCTGCTTTGGTAATATAACTAGCGACCCCCACACAAACAGCTCCAGCAGCAAACCATTCATGAACGTTTTCAGGTGTTACACCACCTGTTGGAGAGATTGGAGCATGCTCTAAGGGTGCTAAAACAGATTTGACATAATTTGGATTAACAAACTCAGCAGGAAAGAGTTTCACAATATCAGCTCCAGCTTCTAAAGTATTTTGAATCTCAGTGGGAGTAAAGGCACCGCTCATCGTTATAGCTTGATAACGATTCGCAACTTTAATCATTTCTGGATTTAAGTTAGGGCTAACTAATAATTCCGCTCCTGCTAATATTGCAGCTCGGGCTGTTTCACCATCTAGAACTGTTCCAGCGCCAATTAAAATACCTTTCTTTTTATATTTATCTGATAAATATTTCACTACGCCAAGAGCATTAGGTACTGCCATTGGAATTTCAATAACGGTAATACCACCTTTAATTGCTGCTTCAGCAACTTTTATTGATTCTTCTTCTGTTGCTAATCTCACAATCAATACAATTCCTGAATTAATAATTTTATTCAGATTATCTAATTTACGATACATTCATTATCTCCAATAGTCTGTCTTAATCTTTTAATTGATATAACTTATTTCCAGTAAATCCTAATTTTCTTGAAATTTGCAAAGCTGTTTCTTTAACTGATTTGGCAATAAGTTGTTCTTTATCTTTAGTCATTCCACTATATAAACTGGCAACGCTAAATGACGCAATCGGCTCATTTTCGTGGTTATAGATAGCAGAACTGATGCAATACATTTCTAAATTATCTTCGCGATCATCGATAGCGTAACCACGCTCTCTTGTTTTATCGGCATCTTTTAGAACTTCTTGATGATTTGTATGCGATAGTGGTGTTTTGCTTGGATAAGGTTCTTTTCCTAAAATATCAATAATTTGCTGATTTGAAAATGCGTGAAGCAACCCTTTTCCTAACCCTGTTGTATGTAAATAACGCCTAGAACCCAATTTAGCTGTTGGTTTTATGGTTGAATGATTTTCAGCCTTATCAATATAAACTATTTTGCCTTTATCTTTTACACCAAGAAATACGGTACTACCTGTTTGTCGATTGAGTTCCTGAATAAATGGCCTTGCTGCATCGGCTACACCCATATTAGTAATAACTGAACTACCGATTTCAAATGCTAATAAACTCAAACCATAAGTTTTTTGTTTAATATCTTTTATCTCGATAATTTCCTTATACACTAAAGTTTGTATTAGTTCAAAAGCACTACTCTTAGGCAATTGCAACATTTCGCAAATATTATTGAGTGTTAAATATTTATCACTACTTACAAATAGTAAAAGTAAATCTATTGTTCTTGCTGCCGATTTATTTAATTTTAGTGGTCTATTATCTTGTTTCATAATTTCGCAAATGTGAACTGTGAAGTAGGTTCAATAATTAAACTATATTTCTGTATTTAATATAGCATGTCATATTATTATTGCATTTCCATTTTATATTATATTATTCAATTTATTATTTAGTTCACATTAATGGTTCGCGTTTATGAATGACGGTTCGCAAATGCGAAAAGGGAATGATTATGAAAGTTAATACAAGTACAAAGGCTATTTTTCTTATTGGAGCTGCTGGTTCAGGGAAGTCAACCGTAGGAAAATTTTTATCTTCAAAGCTCCACTATTGTTATTTGGATAAAGACATTGTAGCTAACCGCTTTACTGGCGAATTACTTATGTCAAAAGGATATGAACCTACAGCAAGAGATGGATGCGAATTTTATAAAAAAGAAGTTATGAATATTGAATATGATACATTACTGCATATTGCAAGTGAAAATTTGAAACTGGGTAATTCAGTAATACTTGATGCTCCTTTTTTAAGTTATTTTTCTGATGAAAACTATATCAATCAAGTTAAGCAACGATTTAATTGTAGCCAAATGGAATGCTATGTTTTAGAAGTCTTTGTACCAGCTGATGTTTTGAAGCAAAGAATATTAGAACGTAATAATGCTCGTGATACCTGGAAATTAGATAATTGGGATACATTTATTGAAAGTTTAAATCAAAAACGATGTCTATGGAAAGATGTAAATTATATCCGTTATGATAATAGTGCACCGGAAATAGATGAATATACTCTTTTAAAACACTTTAATTAGATTATGAGATTAATATATAATTATTATATACTTTTGTCTTTGACGCAGGGGAGCAGCTTGGTAGTACGTTGGGATCATAAGATCACTGGTTCAAATTCTGCTCCTGCATTAATTTTTTTATATTTATTATAGCTTTTCTTACTTAAAATTTTATTGTTTATACTGATTTTGGTACTGCAAGTAACGTTGATACCGCTTCACTAATTCTTCTAGCGATATAGCTATTATTCATGGTGTACAAATGGATACCGTCAACATTTTGTGAAACTAAATCAACAATCTGATCGATAGCATAAGCAATACCTGCGTCACGGAACGCATCAGGGTGATGTTCGTATTTCTCCATCATCTGTTTGAATTTCTTCGGTAGATTTACGCCACACATCGATACCATACGTTCAATTTGGTTTTTGTTCGTTACCGGCATAATCCCTGCTTCAATTGGTACATTAATCCCCATATCACGGGCTTTGTCTAAGAAAGTATAAAAATAGTCATTATCAAAAAATAGCTGTGATATGAGTTGATCTGTTCCGGCACTCACCTTTTCTTTTAAATGTATTAAATCTTGTTTTAGCGTTGATGCTTCAAGATGTCCTTCAGGATAACAGGCCCCAATCACATTAAAATCACCATTTTCTTTAATAAATGAAACCAGCTCGCTGGCATAGCGAAAATCATCTTTAGGTGTAACTGTTGGGCTAATATCGCCTCGCAAAGCAAGCACATTATCGATACCGGCACATTTAAGATCATGAAGAATTTTTTGCATTTCTGCTTTATCGAAATTAATTCCCGGCAAATGAGCAACACTTTCAATGCCATAAGTATGTTTGACAGCGTGGGCGATATCAATTGTCGTTTGACCATTCAAACTACCACCAGCGCCATAAGTAACACTGATAAAATCAGGTTTGAAGTAACCAAGTTCACGCAATGTGCTATAGATTGTCTCTAAAGGTGACGTTTTTTTAGGGGGAAAAACTTCAAAAGAGAACACGGTTTTTTTATTAAAGAGTAAATTTGTTTTCATCTGTATCATCCATTGGTGTGATTACTATTATCCTTACTGACATTTCCGCCGCCAAAATCGGCGGCGGAAATTAAGGTAAAGCAAATTAATTAACGCTGTTAATTAAGTGTTTTTCGAACTTCTAATGTTGCTTGAACTAAATGTTCTAAACTTGCAACAACTTCTTTCTCACCACGAGTTTTTAAACCACAATCCGGATTAATCCAAAGTTTTTGCTTGTCAATTTTTGCCAGTAACTTCTCAATTGTTGCTTTGATTTCAGCAACCGGTGGTACACGTGGTGAATGGATATCATAAACACCCGGTCCAACTTCAGTTTTAAAGTTATTGGCTTTAAGCACATCAATCAATTGTAGATTAGAACGTGATGCTTCAAATGAAATCACATCAGCATCCATGGCATCGATATCTTTGATAATGTCAGCAAATTCGCTATAACACATATGTGTATGAATTTGTGTATCAGCTTGTACTTTGCTGTGTACTAATCTAAATGCCGGAATAGCCCAATCCAGATATTCACTATTCCAATCAGCTTTACGTAATGGTAATTTCTCTTTTAACGCTGCTTCATCAATTTGGATGACTTTAATGCCGGCCGCTTCAAGATCTAACACTTCATCACTGATAGCTAAACCAATTTGGAATACTGACTCTTTTTGTGAAATATCTTCACGAGGGAACGACCAGTTAAGGATCGTCACTGGGCCAGTTAACATGCCTTTAACGGGTTTGTCAGTTAGGCTTTGTGCATATTGTGAATATTCAACGGTAATTGGTTTAGATCGTGAAATATCACCCCATACAATGGGTGGCTTAACACAACGAGTACCATATGATTGCACCCATGCTTTTTCAGTAAAGACAAAACCATTTAAGCTTTCACCAAAATACTCAACCATGTCATTACGTTCAAATTCGCCGTGAACTAACACATCAATACCAATCTGTTCTTGAAGCTTGATGCATTCTGCAATTTTTTGTTTGTTAAACTCGGTATATTCATTTAAACAAATTTCACCTTTCTTGAATTTTGCACGGTTTAAACGTACATCAGGTGTTTGCGGAAATGAACCAATCGTTGTTGTAGGTAATAATGGCAAATTAAAGGCTTTTTTCTGTGCTGCTTCACGTACTGAAAATTCCGGTAGACGAGTAAAATCAGACGCTTTTAAAGCCGAAACTTTTTGACGTACCGCTTGATTTGCTCCTTCACGCTCACGCGTAAATAGGGTTTGATTTGCTTTGTAAGCCGGACTATTTTCAAAATTTGAATCTTTGACTAATTCACCCAGTTCAGCTAACTCTTGTAGCTTTTCTTGAGCAAAAGCAAAATAAGCTCGTTGTTGAATCGTTAATTTAGTTTCGTTTTGTAATGTATAAGGTACGTGGAGTAAAGAACACGAAGTATTAATCACAATATTTGCCGCTTTTTGCTTAATTTTTGCGACTAATTCCAATGTTTTTTTATAATTATTTTTCCAAATATTTTTACCATTTACCACACCAGCAAATAACACTTTATCAGCCGGGAAACCATGACTTTCAAGTAATGCTAAGGATTGTTTACCTTCAACAAAATCAAGTCCGATACCGTCAAATGGTAACGCCACTAATTGTTGGTAACAATCACGCACATCGCCAAAATAAGTTTGTAAAACCACTTTGGTTGTACCTTTAACGGATAAAATTGACTGATAAAGCTCATTGAATAAAGCGATATCTTCATGAGTTAAATCAGTCACTAAAATTGGCTCATCAATTTGTATCCACTGCGCACCAAGTGCAGTAAATTTCTGAATAATTTCTTGATAGGCTTTAATAATATCGGCTTTAAAATCAACTAGCTGTTTATTACCTAAATACTGTGCTAATTTGAAAAAGGTTAATGCGCCAATCACAACCGGTTTGGTTTGAATACCTAATGCTTTGGCTTCTTGATATTCGTCAAAAGGTTTGGTGCTGGCTAGTTTTATTTGTAGTGAATCTTCAATTTCTGGCACTAAATAGTGGTAATTAGTGTTAAACCATTTTTTCATTGCCAGCGCTCGCACATCACCTTTTTCACCTTGATAACCACGCGCCATGGCAAAATAACGATCGAGTTCAGGTAAGCCTAAATCTTGATAACGTTTCGGGATAACATTCAGTAAACAGGCCGTATCTAATACTGCATCATAAAATGAAAAGTCATTAGATGAGATTAAAGCAATTTTATGTGATGCTTGTTGTTGTAGATGTTCAGCACGTAGGGCTTTTGCTTCATTTAATAATTCAGCTTGGGTTTTGTTACCTTTAAAATAAGCTTCGGTTGCAAATTTAAGCTCACGAAGTTTACCAACACGAGGATATCCAATAACTGCAGTATTCATTTTCTTTTCCTTATTTAGCATTTAGCACTTTTCTTTAGTGGTTAAAAAGATAGCAAAAAAAAATGTTATTGAATAATTCTAGTTTTTTATCAAAAGATATAGTTTTTAACTATATCAAAAGGTATAAAAAAATCCCTCTGTTTTTCAACAGAAGGATTGAAATAGATGAAAATTAATAAATTAACTACTGGCGCCATTCGCCACGAATTGGTCTTGAAAAATGAGCAAGCACAGCGATCATACAGATTTCAATCGATACACCCCAATAGATATGCCCTAAAATTTCACTCCAAAGTTCATAACCATTTAGGTTCCATAACCAACCAACGGTGCCTTCCGGATCATAAGCGGGATGACGAAAACCTAATAGCGGAATTAAAAAACCGTGCATCATAACGGTAATGATAATGCCATAAAATGCACCATACCATAATCGAATATTATTCCAAAAGTAGGCAATAAATACATAAACGAAGGCAAAGGCAAAACTAAATAACCAGTGATAAAGTGTTACTGCGCCCGAAACGATTGCCGTTTGGTAAACATAATCAAGTGAATGAGAATTAATGCCTAACCAACCAAGCCATGCATCAATGTGTGCCGCAGGTGGTGAAATTTCCCCAGGAACACGAGGAGGCATATTAACTTCAGAACCCCATTTAACCAGTGCGCTAATGAATCCACCAATCAGAGTAGTCCAAACAATAATTTGTCGATTTATTTTATTTCCAAACATTTAATAATACCTTTATAGTTTAAAAGCTTGTAAATTATATCCGTAAGCAACCGTGGAAGAAAGGGGAATAAGCTGAATTGACCGAGTGTAAAAGTTATTGTTATAATTGGTAAAAATTATTTATTAAGCGTCTTTTAATAGCATCCTAAAAGGTAGCAAATAAATTATCCATGGATTTAGGTTATGAATGTCGAAATTGTACAATTTCCTGCTACACAATTAGCCGTCATTGAACATTATGGTTCACCTTTATTAGAGAATAACACTCTAAATAAATTCATTAAATGGCGACAAGAAAACAATTTTTTAGATAGTCAAAAGTATCAAAGTTATGGTATTCATTATACCAATCCCAACACGACGCCTCTCAATGAGCATCATGTCGATTTTGCAATATCGATAAATTGCACAATTCCCCCAAATGATTACGGAATCATCAATAAAAAAATACCACAACTTCGTTGTGCCAAGGCAAGGGATATTGGCTCTAGAGAAAATAATCAAGCCATTATTTACTTACTTGAAACATGGCTTCCACAAAGTGGCGAGCGAATAGGGAACTTTCCTCCAATTTTCCATTATGTAAATGTCGGTTTAAACATTCAACCACAAGAGATGATCACTGATGTTTATTTGCCTTTAGCGTAAATTAATTATTATCTTTTTAAAAATTAACGCTTATAAAAATAATTAACTGTATTTATTTACAGTGTTTTTGCTGTTATACTGCCAATATGGTAACCAACCTTATGTATTAATTTATTATGATAACGCAATTGACTATTAATAATTTTGCTATCGTCGATCAGTTGTTAGTTGATTTTACAACAGGGATGACCGCAATTACGGGTGAAACAGGCGCAGGTAAATCGATTGCGATCGATGCATTAGGGCTTTGTTTAGGAAATCGTTCTGATGCTTCAGCTATTCGTAATGGAGCTGATCGGGTTGATATTTCAGCCAGTTTTGTTCTTGATGATACTCCAGCAGCATACTCCTGGTTAACCGAAAATCAACTTGATGAAGGTAATGAATGTATTTTAAGAAGAGTTATCAATCAAGATGGGCGTTCGAAAGCATTTATTAATGGGCGTGCTGTTCCTATCTCACAATTAAAAGATTTAGGACAAATGTTAATACAAATTCATGGCCAACATGAACATCAGCGTTTATTACGAAGTGATTATCAACAAATTTTACTTAATCATTATATGAATGAGCCGACACTATTGTCGAATATGCAACAAGCTTATAAACAATGGAAATCAGCAAGCCAAGCTTATCAACAATATCTTTCTTCCAAACAAGAGCGTGATGCTCATGTTCAGTTATTACAATATCAATTAAAAGAGTTAAATGAATTTTCACCAATTGAAGGTGAATATCAACAAATAGATGAAGAATATAAAAAATTATCCAATAGCGAACAGCTAATTAATCTTAGCCAACAATCTATCATGCTATTAGATGAAGCAGACGAATATAATGTCAGCAACATGCTTAATAGTGTTAAACAAAGTATTCATGAGTTGGTCGCATTAGATCCTTCACTGAATGATGTTTTAGCTATGTTAGAAGATGCCGCTATTCAAATTAAAGAAGCTAGCTATGAATTACGCCATTATAGTGAGAGCTTAGAGCTCGATCCGGCAAGAGTGATGCAACTTGAACAACGCTTGTCTAAACAAATTGCTTTAGCGCGAAAACATCATGTTTCTCCTGAAGCATTACCTGAGTTACATCAAAATTTACTTAATGAATTTAAGCAGATTAATCAACAAGATGAACAAGGTGAACAGTTAAAAGAAGAGATCAAAAAGTATCAACAAATTGCGATAGAACTGGCTGCAAAATTGCATCAAAAACGATTAACAGTGAGTAAAACGTTGGCTAAAAAAGTAATGGCTATTATGCACGATTTATCTATGCCAAACGGTCAATTCAGTATAGATGTTATATTTGATGAAAATCGATTAGGTGAAGATGGCGCAGACCAAGTTTCTTTTTTAGTGAGTACTAATGCTGGGCAAGTCGTGCAGCCATTAGCCAAAGTTGCATCTGGTGGTGAATTGTCTCGTATCGCACTAGCCATACAGGTTTTGACCGCGCAAAAAATGGATACCCCAGCGTTGATTTTTGATGAAATTGATGTCGGTATTAGTGGACCAACAGCGGCTAAGGTTGGGCAACTGTTAAGGCAACTTGGTGAGTCAACACAAGTCATTACGGTAACGCATTTACCACAGGTAGCGGGTCAAGCTAATCAGCACTATTTTGTCAGTAAGCAAACGAATGGTAAACAAACATCGACAGATATGCAAAGATTAGATGAAAACGGACGTTTAAATGAACTTGCTCGGTTGTTAGGTGGGGATAAAATTACAGATGCAACGCTTGCCAATGCGAAAGAGTTACTTATTATCTAATTTAATTATGGTAATATATCGCCTTTAATTGGGATCGGAGAATAACGAGATCATGAGTCTATCTGGTAAACATATTTTATTAGGGATAACTGGTGGCATTGCTGCTTACAAATGCCCTGATCTTGTCCGCCATCTAAAAAAAGCAGGTGCGCAGGTACATGTGGTATTAACTGAGTCAGCGAGCCATTTTGTCACGCCAATGACATTGCAAGCATTGTCTGGTAATACGGTATCAAGTGATTTATTTGACCCTTCTGCTGAACTATCGATGAGTCATATTGAATTAGCTAAATGGGCTGATTTGGTATTAATTGCTCCCGCTACGGCAAATATCATTGCGAAAATGGCAAATGGTATTGCTGATGATCTTTTATCAACAGTGTGTCTTGCAACACCAGCTAAAATTGCCATAGCGCCAGCTATGAACCAACAGATGTATAAAGCTGCTGCAACTCAACAGAACTTAGCGACATTAGCTTCGCGAAATACCTTAATTTGGGGTCCTGATGATGGCTTTCAAGCTTGTGGTGATTTTGGCCCAGGGCGAATGGTTGAACCTGCAACTATTGCTAAGCATGTTGAGAAGTATTTTTCAGCAACGTCAACACTTGCTGGAACCGAGATTACCATTACTGCAGGCCCAACCATTGAAGAGCTTGATCCGGTACGCTATATCAGTAATTACAGTTCAGGTAAAATGGGTTATGCTATTGCTCAGGCAGCGGCTGAAATTGGAGCAACAGTAAACTTAATCAGTGGCCCAGTTAATTTAGCAACTCCAAATAATGTGAATCGCATTAATGTAAAAAGTGCTAATGAGATGTATGATGTGGCATTAAAGTTTGCTAAAAAATCATCAATTTTTATTTCTTGTGCTGCTGTTGCTGATTATAGAGCTGAAACTATTGCCACGAAAAAAATTAAAAAAACCGATGATAGTAATGAACTTGTTATTAAATTAGTTAAAAATCCTGATATTGTTGCCAACATTGCTTCATTAAAGAAAGGACGTCCGTTTGTTGTAGGCTTTGCCGCTGAAACCAATAACATAAAGGCTTATGCCCTTAAAAAATTAACCACTAAGAACTTAGATTTGATTTGTGCTAATGATGTGTCTGACAAGAAAATAGGCTTTAATTCTGATCAAAACGCATTAACCCTTTATTGGCAAAATGGTGAACAAACGTTACCATTAAGCAATAAGCAAGAATTAGCAAAAGAATTACTTCAAGCAGTTATAACACGATATAAAGCGAGTCATGATGAAAAGAAAAATTGATATAAAAGTATTAGATAAACGTTTAGGTAACGAGTTTCCACTGCCAACTTACGCAACTGAAGGTTCCGCAGGTATTGATTTAAGAGCGATGTTTGATAAAACAACCGAAATCAAAGCAGGCGAAACAATCTTAACCCCAACCGGATTATCAATGCATATTGCTGACCCTAGTTTAGCTGCATTAGTATTACCTCGTTCAGGCCTTGGTTCAAAAAATGGTATTGTCCTTGGTAATTTAGTCGGTTTAATTGATTCCGATTATCAAGGACAGTTGTTTGTTCCCCTTTGGAACCGAAGTCAAAACCCATTTGTTATTGAGCCAGGTGATCGTATTGCTCAATTAATTATTGTGCCAGTCGTGCAAGCAGAATTTAATATTGTTGATGATTTTATCGAATCAGCGCGTGGCGAAGGTGGATTTGGGCATTCAGGTAAGAAATAATCGTGAGTAGCAAAAATAAAAATCGTAAAGAAGATATACTTCAAGCATTAGCAACAATGCTTGAATCCAATGAGGGAACACAACGAATAACTACTGCTAAATTAGCTGCAACTGTTGGTGTTTCTGAAGCGGCATTGTATAGGCATTTTCCAAGTAAAACTAAAATGTTTGAAAGTTTGATCGTTTATATTGAAGACATTTTGCTTTCTCGCATCAATGTGATTTTGCAAGATGAACCAAAAACATTTACGCGGCTTCAACTTATTTTGGCTTTAATCCTTGGTTTTTCTGAAAAGAATCCTGGGTTGACTCGGATTATGACTGGCCATGCGTTAATGTTTGAGCAAGACCAATTGCAAGAACGAATCAGTCAATTATTTGAACGTATCGAAACGCAGATAAAGCAAGTTATACGAGAAAGAAAAATCCGTGAAGGTGTGGCCTTTACCACTGATGAACGTATTTTATCTAGTCAGTTACTTGCTTTTTGCGAAGGAATGATGGCTCGTTATTCCCGTTCTGGTTTTAAATATCTACCAACAACAAACTTTGAAACCCGTTGGGCTTTATTAGCAAAACAGTTAGTTTAAACCAATTTAATCGCAATTATTCAATTAACTATTTCTGTTATTTTTACAGAGGATAATTTCATGAGTTTTGAAAATATAGTAAACCAGATTTGGTTGTTTATTGAGAAATATGATGGCGTAGTAATCAGTTATATTGCTCATTTTTGTTTTGCCATTCTTATTTTTTTAATTGGTCGAACAATTGCTAAATTTGTTGCTCGTCAATTAAGAAGAATTTTAACTAATCGCCATGTCGATCCGACTGTAGTTAAATTTGTTAGTTCTTTATCTTATTATGCCATTATTGTTATGACGCTAGTTGCCGTGTTAGGTCAACTTGGTGTGCAAACCGCATCAATTGTTGCGGTAATTGGTGCCGCCGGCTTAGCCGTAGGTTTAGCTCTGCAAGGTTCGTTGTCTAATTTTGCAGCTGGTGTCATTTTAATTATCTTTCGCCCATTTAGAGTTGGTGAAACAGTCATTATTAATAATCAGCAAGGTGTTATTGATTCGATTCAAATTTTTTCAACAACTATTGTCACGCCAACGAATGAAATGGTCGTCATTCCAAATGGACAAGTGGTTAGTGCAAATATTATTAACTATACTCGTTTGCCAGAAAGACGTTTAGATATAGTTGTTAATGTGGGATATGATTCTGATATTCAGAAAGTTTATAAAGTATTAAGAGAAGCTGTAAATAAAACTGATAATATTTTAACGAGTAAAGAACCGATTATACGTTTGGATTTGCTGGATGCTTCATCCATGAATTTTAATGTTTTAGTCTGGACGTTAAATGCTAATTATGGACCAGTAAAAGCTGTATTACTTGAGAATATTAAAAATGGACTAACTGAAAATGGCATTAATATTCCTTACCCAACTATGGATGTAAATCTTAGTTCTCCGTCGTAATTTTCAACTACATTATGTATTCCGTTGTCATTGAACAACGGAATCATTTTTCAAAAATTAGATATCTTGATCCATGTTTAAAGCTGGTTTATCACAATCAGGACAACCAACAATTTTAGCAGGAACACCAGCTACTGTTGTATGTTCAGGAACAGGCTCTAAAACGACTGAACCAGCTCCAATTTTTGCTCCTTTACCTATTTCTATATTTCCTAAAATCGTTGAGTGCGCACCAATCATTACTCCTTCACGAATTTTAGGATGACGATCGCCATTTTCTTTTCCGGTTCCACCTAATGTCACTGATTGTAAAATAGAAACATCATTTTCAATAACTACGGTTTCACCAATGACTATCCCTGTTGCATGGTCAAACATAACACCACAGCCAATTTTAGCTGCTGGATGGATATCAACGCCAAATACAATAGCAATTTGACTCTGTAAAAAAGTTGCTAGTGATTTACGGTTTTGTTTCCAAAGCCAGTGTGCAATTCGATAAGCTTGTAGTGAAAGAAAACCTTTATAATAAAGTAGCGGTGTGGAATAGTAATTGGTTGCTGGATCTCGAATGTAAACAGCAAGTATATCGGTAATCGCGGCATTGATTATGTTGTTATCTGCTTGATAAGCTTGTCTAGCAATTTCTCGAATCTCAATTGCCGGTACAACTTGGGTTGCAAGCTTGTTAGCTAAAATATAACTTAATGCACTACCTAAATTTTCATGATTAAGTAAAGTTGCATGGAAATAGCTTGCTAACATTGGCTCACTTTCAACGAGCTTTGATGCTTCTTCTCGGATTGTCTGCCATAACATGTCCGGTTTAACCACTTTTTTGCTTGTATTCACACCAAGTACCTATATAGATTTAAACGTCAGTCTCAACAATTTATATTGTTTCGCAAACTAAGAATAGAAGCAAGCTTTCTCTATAGATATTATAAAATGGGAACAATTTGTTCCCATTTTTACAACATTTAAGAATGATGGCTATTTTTCTGTTTTTTGTTTATTGTCACTTAAAGTAAATGTTGCAATAAATAAAATGACAAATACTATTGCTGCTAGCACATAGAAAGTAGTTGAATATCCTGTTTTATCAAATAACTTACCTACAATCCATGACAATACAATAACACCTACATTTGATGAGATGTTAAATCCAACTAAGTATAGTGTGGATGATAGTCTCGCATCAAAGTTGGCTACAGCGTATTTAAATACCGCTAAAATAAATAGTGGTGTTTCAATTGCGTGGAAAAGTTTAACTAATGAAATTAGATAAACATTATCTAACGTTGCAGATAACGAGATTCGGCATACCATTACCAACGCTGCTGCTAGTAAAGCTTTTTTGGCACCAATTTTATTAATAAAATAGGGTACTAAAATCATACAAGCTGCTTCTAAAAAAACTTGGAAAGAATTTAAATATCCATAAACTTGATAGCCACTTTCTGGTTTATCAAAGAAGCTGGTATAGAAATTTGGGAATAGTTGCTGATCATATATGGTATAAAAGCTATTAGTACCGATTATAAAAAAGACAAATAACCAAAACTTTTTCATACCAAATAGTGAAAAAATTTCACTCATGGTAGGGATAGATGGTTTTTCCATGACGGCTTGTGTTTTACCGTTTGCCAAAGACTCTTGTTTAGGTTTAAAAACTAAATTGATGGTGAAATAGATAGCTGCAACGCCAGATGCCATCCAGAAGTTAATGTGAGGGTTAATGCCAAATAAAATACCAGCAACAAAAGTTGCAGCAGCATAACCAAATGATCCCCAGAATCTTGCTGGCCCAAATTCAAAACCAAATAGACGACTAATTCGCTCGATAAAAGAGTCAATCAAAGCACATCCAGAAATAAAACCAGCACTTAATACTGGAGCTCCAATACAGACACCCAAAATAAAATCATTTCGAAGTAAAGGCTCATAGACATAAATTAAAAACGGGCCAATAAGTAACATGATAATACTTTGGAAGGTAATTACCGCTTTACCTATCTGCAATTTATCTTGGATAATGCCATAAAAAATCATAAAAAACATGGCTGCAGCAGAGTTAGCAGAATAAACAACCCCTAATTGTTCACCAGATAAACCAATTTGGCTTTTGAGCCAAATGGCATAAAAAGACCACCAAAGTGACCATGCTGCATAAAAGGTAACAAGATAGCCTGACGAGAACCAATAATTTCTATTTTGTATTATATCTATATTCATTTTCATTCTCTTTTTATGTTGAAGTTTAACGTTAACATGTTAATGTTAACATTATTGTCATAATTGGAATAAAATAGAAACAACCAATTATCATAAATGTTACTTTCCTCACACTTTTTATCATTTTTATTTGTGGTATCATCATACAAAGCTAAAATTTATTATTATTTTTAATGTGAGTAAAAGGATTCAACTATGGCTTCACTCAAGGATGTTGCTAGATTGGCATCAGTTTCATTGATGACGGTTTCTCGAGCAATCAATAATCCTGACAAACTCAATAAAGAAACATATAAAAAAGTGAAGAAAGCTATTGAGGAGCTTAATTATGTGCCGGATTTATCTGCACGAAAGATTCGAGGGGATAATTCTGGCCCTTATGCTATTGGTGTGCTGGCATTAGAAACGGCGACAACGCCATTCTCAGTTGAATTACTTCAAGCAATAGAAAAAACAGCTCAACAACATGGTTGGAATACGTTTATTGTTAATTTATTTGATGATAAAGATGCTGATCATGCGATTAATACTCTTTTATCTTATCGACCTAATGGTATTATTTATACAACAATGGGGTTAAGAAAAGTTCAACTGCCAGATAAATTGCTCGGTAAAAATGTGGTATTAGCAAACTGCATTAGTGATTCTGAGCAGCTTGCTTGTTACATCCCTGATGATTATTCTGGTCAATATCAAGCGATGCAGAATGTAATAAATAAGGGATATAAAAAACCATTATGTATCTATTTATCAGAAAATACTTTAGCGGGTAAAATTAGGCGTAAAGCTGCTGAGCAAGCATGGTTAGATGCTGGCAACGATTTAAACGATATCAAGAGTTATCATACTTTAATGTCACCTGCAAACCTTTCCCTAGAATATATGATGACGATAGAAATTTTGGCAAAACATTGTGTTAAAAAACCAGATTTTGATGTATTAATTTGTGGTAACGATAGAATTGCTTTTGTTGCTTATCAATTTTTACTTGGTAAAGGATTTCATATTCCCAACGATGTTGCGGTTCTTGGTTATGACAATATGGTTGGTACTGGTGAACTTTTTTATCCTTCACTGACTACTGTACAATTACCACATTATGAAATAGGTCAAAAAGCAGCTCTGCATATAATCAATAGTGAAAGTAAAAAAACTATCACTCACATACCATCACCATATTTAGAACGAGAATCTTTATAACAAAAAAACCACCTTAGTTGGTGGTTTTTTTTTATAAATTATTCATAAATTGATTTTAATTGCCAGCTATCTAATTTGGTAATTTTTGCTTGTCCATTTTCGGCAAATAAGTTAATTAACCTTTTTGCTGGTAATTTAGGATAAATACGGCTTGAGAGGCTATATAAATCTTTATTTATGAAAACTTCGACTGATGATGCATCAACAAAAATATGTAATGTTAGTTTTTTGGTTTTTGGTAATGGCACACTTCGATAACCTTTTAAGTCAATTCCAGAAAGACTTCGGTCTAGAATGATGCGGTTAGCTTGCCGATCAATGTACAATAAGGTTGCTTGCTTACCATCTGGTGTCGCAGCAAGTTGTAATCCAAAACGTTCAGCATTACTATTGACTAAATCAATTTCAACATTAATTTCACAACTAATTGATTCAATTTTGGTATTTTTTAATTCACTATTTAATTCAATATTAGTTAATGATTGTGGTTTTTCGCGAAGTGCCACAAGTTCTTTAATTGGTCGATTACGAACTCTATTTTGTCGATCTAGGATTAATTCGCGTGGTAAAGTAAATGCTCCCATCCATTTATCATGTTTACTTGGCATTTTTGATTCCCACATATCCATCCAACCAAACATAATACGACGACCATCTGCTGCGAGGAATGATTGTGGCGCATAAAAATCGTGACCAAAGTCCATCTCTTGGAATGATTTGATTATTGAAAATGGCTTACCTGGCTGCCAATCTCCAACGATATAGCCAGATTGGAATCGATTTCGATATTGATAACCTTTTGCTTGCATACCTTGTGGTGAGAACATTAATATCCATTTATCTCCTAATGGGAAAAAGTCTGGACATTCAAGCATATAAACATTCGGATCGATATCACTGATAAGAACTTGTTCAAACTTCCAATCTTTTAAATCAGTTGAACGATAAAGTAACACTTGACCAACATCATTGGTTTCTCGCTGACCAACTACCATCCACCATTTACCATTTTGTTTAAACACTTTAGGATCACGAAAATGCATAATCCCTTCTTTTGGTGTAAGTACAGTTCCATGTTTTTTAAAATTAATACCATCTTTACTTGTGGCAAGACATTGAGTTTCTCGGATATGTTCATCATTACCTTGACCATTTAACCAGATATGGCCTGTGTAAATTAAGCTCAATTCGCCATTATTATCTACAGCTGAACCTGAAAAACACCCACTCTTGTCATAATCATGATCTGGCGCAATTGCAATTGGTAATCTTCGCCATGTAATAAGATCATCACTTACTGCATGTCCCCAGTGCATTGGTCCCCAATTCTCATTATAAGGATGGTGTTGATAGAAAGCATGATATTGTCCTTTATAATAGACTAAGCCATTTGGATCATTCATCCAACCAGCTTGAGGTGATAAATGGAAATGAGGATAATATTGCTTATTCATTTCTTTTTCTAATTTTTTTATAGCTTGGTTAGCTTTATCAATTGCATTTGTCATAACATTCCCTTCTTTTATCATGAGTTAGGTTAATACGATTACATACTACATTAATTTTTTTGTTAACGTTAACTTATGGTGAAATAAACGTTAAAATATGTGATGATAGTCACATATTTTTAACGTTAACAATGATTTTTTTTATAAATGATTTAGTTTATAGTTAATATTGATTATCAATACATCAGCTAATCAATGCTTAATGAATTAATTTGAGTATGCTGAGATAGTAATGACACAAAAATTTAACCTATTAATAATATGAGTGACAAAATGAATAATACAAAAGTATGGTCTCTTGGTGATGCTGTTATTGATTTATTACCATTTGGTGAAATGAACTACCGAGCCTGTGCTGGAGGGGCTCCTGCAAATGTTGCTATTGGTATTGCTAAGTTAGGACTGCCCTCTGGTTTTATTGGTAGAGTTGGTAATGATCCATTTGGTCACTTCATGGAAAAGACTTTTTGTGAGCATCATGTTGATTGCCAAAGTCTTGAAAAGGATGAGGAGCATAGAACAAGCACTGTTGTTGTTGATTTAGGTGAAAATGGTGAACGAAGTTTTACCTTTCTTGTTTCACCTTCGGCCGATCAATTTTTGTCAGAACAAGCACTTCCTGATTTTAATCAAGATATTCTTCATTTTTGTTCTTTAGCATTAGTTGGAACAACTTGTCGACAAACGCTCAAACAAGCTATTGAGAAACTCAGTGATAAAAATGGTTTAATTAGTTTTGATATCAATTTACGTGAACAAATGTGGCAAGATAAAAATGAAATGCGCACAATTATCACTCAATTCTGTCATGATGCTGACATTCTTAAACTCTCTGATGAAGAGTTGTTTTGGTTAACTGAGAGCCAAGATTGGCATGTAGCACTCGATAAATTGCAACAACATTATAATGCACCACTTAAGTTAGTTACCAAAGGCAGAGATGGTAGTATTGTGTTATGGCAAGGTAAAACTTTTACTTTTGACTCATTTCATGTCAATAGCATTGATACAACTGGAGCTGGAGATGCATTTGTTGCAGGATTACTTAGCAGTATTGCTTTATCAGGTATGCCTGAGGATAAATTAATGTTAGAAAGTATGATGACTATAGCCAGCGCATGCGGAGCACTAGCTACCACTAAAAAAGGTGCATTAACGGCATTACCAGACAGTGGTTTTTTACAATCATTTATTAGTGATAATCCTGCACTAATAGCAAAACAGATGGGATAGTAAAATGACTGAAAAGGAGAAAATGTTAACAGGTTTACTTTATAATCCTTGTATTAATGAGCTTGAAAAAGAGCGAATTTATGCACAAGATCTCTGCTTTCAGTTAAACCAACTATCACCTTCAGCAGTGGATAAACGGCAACAACTTTTTAGAAAGCTATTAGGTAAAACACCGAAGCAATTTACAATTATGCCCGGTTTTCAATGTGATTATGGCTACAATGTTGAAATTGGAGAGAATTTTTTTGCTAATTTTAACTGCATCATGCTTGATGCGGCCAAAATTACATTCGGAGATAATGTCCTTGTCGCACCCAATTGCGGTTTTTATACCTCAGGTCACCCACTTGATAGCCAAATACGCAACAGTGGGCTTGAGTTTGCCAAACCGATTACGATCGGTAATAACGTTTGGATCGGTGGTAACGTAATTGTACTACCCAATGTGACTATCGGCGATAATACGGTTATTGCAGCAGGCAGTATTGTAGATCGAGATATCCCTTCAAATGTCGTTGCCATGGGTACGCCATGCCGAGTGTATAAAACACTTTAATGCCATTTAAACTATCTGTTTGCTACATTGTGCTCTAGCCCATGCATCAATAGTGAACACATCATCAATAGTGGCAGGTTCCGGAAAATTAAGTTGATCTAACGTGGTTGCAACTTGTTTGGCAATATCCATAAAACCAATTTTTTGCTGTAAAAATGCTTCAACTGCCACTTCGTTGGCAGCGTTAAGCGCTGTTGTTGCCGCTTGCCCTTCACCACAAGCCTCAATGGCTAATTTTAAGCATGGATAGCGAATAAAATCGGGTTGATTGAAGGTTAATGATGAGATTTGAGTAAAATCTAAAGCAGGTACACCGGATGAAATACGTAATGGATAAGACATTGAATAAGCAATTGGCGTACACATATCTGGCACGCCTAATTCTGCAATAATACTGCCATCTAGATAACGAACCATCGAGTGAATAATCGATTGAGGATGTACAATAATCTCCATTTGCTCAGAACTAGCATTAAACAACCAACGAGCTTCAATATATTCCAAGCCTTTATTCATCATCGTTGCCGAATCAACTGAAATCTTTTTACCCATTGACCAGTTAGGATGTAAAGTCGCTTGCGCAGGCGTGACTGAAGTTAATTGATTTAACGGTAGCTCCCGAAAAGGTCCGCCAGATCCGGTTAACACAATTTTGGCGATACCATGATCAGTCAGATTAGCAAACCCTATATCATGCTGCACTGCGGTAGGTAAACTTTGAAAGATCGCATTATGTTCACTATCGACCGGCAGTAGCTCGGCGCCATATTGCTTCACCGCTTGCATAAATAAATGCCCATAAGTGACTAATGACTCTTTATTAGCGAGTAAAATGCGTTTACCTTTTTTAATTGCAGCAAGAGTCGGCCTTAATCCCGCAGCACCAACAATTGCAGCCATAACTTGGTTAACTTCGGGAAGCTGTGCTAAATCACACATAGCTTGCTCCCCACTCAGTACTTCTATATTCAATTTTAGGTTAGCTAAATTTGCTTTAAGCTCTTGCGCTGCTTGTTTGCTCGCCATAGCAACATAGTTTGGTTTAAACTCCTGACATTGCTCTGTCATTTTTGCAACATTAGCGCCACCTACTAGCACATAAGCTTTGTATAAAGTTGGATTTTGCCGAATGACGGCTAATGTGCTACAGCCGATTGATCCTGTTGAACCTAAAATTGCGATATTTTTCATAATTAATAAATTAAACCAATGTTATTTTCTTCAAAGTAAGCGACGTAGTCTAAATCCGGCGCTCTATCGGTCATCACCAAATTAAACTGATCAAGGTTACAAATAAAAGCCGGTTTAACTTGATTAAACTTAGTATGATCGGCAATTAAAATATTTTGATTAGATTTTTTCATCGCCTGATGCTTCATATTCAGTTCATCAAAATGGTAACAAGTTGCACCTTGAGTGAGATCAATACCCGCTGCCGAAATAAAAGCTTTATTTGGGCAGATAAAATCGATTGGATTATGGGAACTAATATTGGTAAAAATTGCATTATTAAGCTGATATTGCCCACCGCATAAAATGATTTTACATTTTGGTTTGTTTTGTAACGCTAGAAAAGCATTGAGTGAATAGCAGATTGCAGTAAAAGCAATATCATCACTAATTTCATCAATGATAAATTGCATGGTTGTACCGCAATCAAAAAAAATAGTATCGTTCTCATCAACAAATTGGCTAACTAGTTTGCCGATATAACGCTTTTCATCTACATGCTTATCTTGCTGATCTGAAACAAAATATTGTGATATGGTATGGCGTGCTTGGTTAACAATATAACCGCCTAAAACAGCTAAACATGAAGATTGATTACTAAGATCTCGACGAATTGTCATTTCAGAAACAGCAAGCATTTGCGCTGCTTGCTTTAAATGAATTTTATCGGTAGTTTTTAATTGCTCAATAAGTGCATTAATTCTTTTTTGCGGTTGTGTTTCCATTGCCATTCCATAAATAGCAATAAGCTACAATATAGTAGCTTATAAAAGGATGAATTAATAGCCGCTAGATGATGCTTTATCGCCTGATACAATTGCAATACCAGCACTAGCGCCTAACCGTGTTGCACCAGCTTGAACCATTTTTTCAGCAGTTTGACGATCTCTAATGCCACCTGATGCTTTGACACCCATTTTATCACCGACTGTTTCGCGCATCAATTTAACATCTTCAACTGTTGCTCCTGATAAGCTAAATCCAGTTGAAGTTTTAACAAAAGCAACGCCAATTTCTTTACAAATTGTACAAACTGTAACGATTTCTTCTTTAGTTAATAAGCAAGTTTCTAAAATAACTTTTAACGGCACTGAACCACAAGCATTAAATACCGCTTGAATATCTTCTTTAACCGCCGTTAAATCATTGCTTTTTAGCCAGCCGACATTGATAACCATATCGATCTCTTCTGCACCAACTTTGACTGCCATTTCAGTCTCAAATGCTTTAGCTGAAGTCAGCATAGCACCTAAAGGAAAGCCAACGACTGAACAAACCTTTACATCGCTACCTTTAAGCAAGCTAGTGACTAAAGGTACATAGCCTGAATTAACACATACAGAATAGAAATGATACTGCTTTGCTTCTTCACAAAGTTTACGAATTTGATCTTCAGTGGCATTCATCGCAAGTAATGTATGATCAATATAGTTAGCGTAATTCATAATTATTTTCCTCAAATTATTTTTATGAAATGTTATTTAAATAACATTAAATTTTAAACTTAATTTATTAAAATTGTTATAGTTAAATTAAAAAAAAATAAAATTAAAATTTATAAACGAGACATTTGTCACAATAATAACATTTTTAGTTTAAATTTGTTGTAATTATAACATAAAATAAAAAAAAATATAGGAGGAAAATAAATATGAAAATAGCTGTTATTGGTTCTAATATGGTTGATTTAATAACTTATACAGATCAAATACCAAAAGAAGGAGAAACATTAGAAGCACCAGAATTTGAAATTGGTTGTGGAGGTAAGGGTGCTAATCAAGCTGTTGCGGCAGCTAAATTAGGTTCTGATGTTATGATGCTAACTAAAGTTGGCGATGACTTGTTTGGTCAAAATACAATCCAAAATTTTAAGAAAATGGGCATTGATACCCAATATGTTAAAACTGTAAAAAATATTTCAAGTGGTGTTGCTCCAATTTTTGTTGATAAAAATTCACAAAATAGAATTTTGATAATTAAAGGTGCAAATAACTACTTACTTCCACAAGATATTTTAGAAGCAGAAGATTCTTTGGCGCAATGTAGTTTAATAATATTACAATTAGAAGTTCCTCTCGAAACGGTATATGCCGCTATAGATTTTGCAGTTAAATATAAGATTGAAATAATATTAAATCCTGCTCCAGCTATAAAAAATCTCGACATTTCATATGTTTGTAAATGTGATTTTTTTATCCCAAATGAAACAGAGTTAGAAATACTAACTGATATGCCTATTAATAGTAAAGATGAAATCTACGAGGCTGGAAAAGTTCTTTTAAATAAAGGATTGAAGAATTTAATTATTACATTAGGTCACCGGGGATCTATATGGATGACTAAAGATAAAATTCATTACATTGATCCTATAAAAGTAAATGCTGTAGATACAAGTGGTGCTGGAGATGCTTTTATTGGGTGTTTTGCTAGTGAATATATAAAAAATAAAAACATTATAAAAGCTTTAAACAATGCCTCAGCATATTCTGCAACAAGCGTAACAGGAAAGGGAACTCAGAGTTCTTACTTAAATGATAAACAATTTAAAGAATTTTTATCTTCTTTATCCTAAGGATTTAAATCATGAAATTTTGCATAATAAAATTAAATAAAATTTTCCAGATGCCTGATGGCTACTTAGACAAAACACCGATATTTCAATTTATATTACTTTCTTGTCTATTTCCTTTATGGGGGTGTGCAGCCAGTTTAAATGATATTTTAATTACTCAATTCAAAAGTGTATTTACGCTAAGTGATTTTGCTAGTGCATTAGTTCAAAGTGCATTTTATGGCGGCTATTTTATCATTGCTATACCTTCATCACTTATTATAAAAAAAACAAGCTATAAAACAGCTATTTTAATAGGATTAACTCTTTATATTATTGGTTGCTTAATGTTTTATCCTGCATCTCATATGGCAACCTATACAATGTTTTTGGCTGCTATTTTTTCAATTGCTATCGGCTTAAGCTTTCTTGAAACATCTGCAAATACTTATAGTTCTATGATTGGAAATAAGAATTTTGCTACATTACGTTTAAATGTTAGTCAAACTTTTTATCCAATCGGAGCTTTACTTGGTATTGTTTTAGGGAAATATCTCGTTTTCCAAGAAGGAGAAAGTCTAGAACTTCAGATGTCTAATATGAGTCCAGAGCAAATACATGAATTCCGTTTATCTATGCTTGAGTATACTCTTCAACCTTATAAGTACCTTATTTTAGTACTTATTGTTGTTCTATTACTATTCTTATTAACACAGTATCCATCTTGTAAATCACAAGATAAAAGTAATTTAAAATCACAGTCTTTAACTAGTACATTAAAATATTTAGCTTCAAACCATAGATTTAAAAAAGGAATTATAGCTCAGTTTATGTATGTAGGTATGCAAGTTACTGTTTGGTCATTCACTATTAGATTAGCTTTAAATTTAGGGGATATAAACGAGAGATATGCTTCTAATTTTATGATTTTTAGTTTTGCATGTTTCTTCATAGGGAAATTTATTGCTAACTTTCTAATGACGCGCTTCAATCCAACTAAAGTGCTTATTGTTTACTCTATACTTGGAAGTATTACACTCTCTTACGTAGTTTTTATTCCGAACTTTTCTGCAGTGTATGCCGCTGTATTTGTTAGTGTGTTATTTGGACCTTGCTGGGCAACTATTTATGCAAAAACTTTAGAAGTTGTAGACAGTAAATTTACTGAAACAGCGGGCGCAATTATTGTTATGTCAATTATTGGTGGTGCGATTATGCCAGCAATCCAAGGCATTGTTTCAGACCAAATAGGATCTATGCAATTTGCCTTTGTCGTTCCATTAATTTGCTTTATTTATGTTGGTATTTATTTTTGGACTGAATTGAAACAAGAAAAGTCTAAATTATAAATTGTTAGGAGTAACTGATGATTACAAAAATTTCATTAATCCCAGAACTTTTTCAAAAAGTGCCATTAGAATTATATTCTAATGAAAATTTTACTATTACAACCTCTCGTTTTAATTCAGATATAGAATGTCTAATGATTAAAAATAGTCGTGGTTTCATTACAGTATTGCCTTATTATGGTCAAATGATATGGGATGCGCAGTTTGATGGATTATCTCTAAAAATGGACAACATGTTTAGTCAACCTCAATATGGTAACGATATTACTGATACATATGGTTGTTTTGCATTTCACTCAGGATTATTAAATAATGGTTGTCCTTCAGAAGAAGATAATCATATTATGCATGGCGAAATGGCTTGTGCAAAATTAAGTAAAGCTTGGATTGAAATACAGAATAATAGCTTATCAATTTGTGGTGAATATGAATATATAAAGGGCTTTGGCGCTCATTATATTGCTCGTCCGTCAATAACACTAAAAGCTAATAGCGCTATTTTTGATATAAAGATGCAAGTAACAAATTTAAGTGGATTTGAAATGCCTTTGCAATATATGTGTCATTTAAATTATGCTTATGTCAATAATGCTATCCTGGAACAAAATATACCTGACAATGCTTTCAAACTAAGAAAAACGATACCTTCTCATGTCCATCCTACTGAGAAGTGGCTAGATTTTACTAAAAAATTAACCAATTTAACCACACTCAATGAACCTGATTTTTATGATCCAGAAATCGTTTTTTTAGTAGATAACTTAAATCAATATACTAATTCTGCTGAATTTTATATGAAACTTCCTCAAGGAAAATGTTTTGTAACTCGTTTTTCAACAAAACAATTCAATCATGGTACCCGTTGGATATTAAACAATAAAGATCAAAAAGTTGCAGCTTTTATATTACCCGCAACTTGTAGACCTGAAGGTTTTTTAGCTGCAAAAAAAAATGGGACTTTGATTATGCTTAAAAGTGGAGAAACAAGAAAATTTATTGTTACAACAGGAATAGATGATTAAATAAATGCCCAGTTTTATTTTAACTGGGCGAGAGAATCGTTAGAGATTAAAATTCCATTAACTCTTTTTCTTTATCTGCAAGCACTGCATCTAATTTTTTGATAGCTGCATCTGTTGCTTTTTGAATTAAATCTTGTGATTTACGTTCGTCATCTTCTGAGATTTCTTTATCTTTTAACAAAGCTTTGATTTGATCGTTAGCATCACGACGAATATTTCGAATTGACACACGACCTTGTTCTGCTTCATTACGCACTATTTTAGTTAAATCACGACGACGTTCTTCAGTTAACGGTGGCAGAGGTACTCGAATAACTGTCCCTGCTGAAGCAGGATTAAGTCCTAAATCAGAGGTTAAAACCGCCTTTTCAATCATTGGCGTTAATGATTTATCAAATACCGTAATGGCTAGAGTTCTTGCATCTTCAGCAACAACGTTAGCTAGCTGACGCAGTGGTGTAGGACTACCGTAGTATTCAACCATAATACCGTCTAATAAGCTTGGTGAAGCACGTCCAGTTCTGACTTTAGAAATATGATTTTGAAACGCTTCAATACTTTTTTCCATGCGCGTTTGCGCATCTTTTTGAATCTCATTTAGCATAATAAAAACCTTTTTAAATAATTAAGACTAACAGCTCACTGTAGTCTGATTATTGATTAATGTTCCCTCTTGCTCGCCTAAAATGACACGACGTAATGCACCAGGTTTATTCATATTAAAAACACAAATTGGTAGATTATGATCTCGTGCTAATGTAAATGCGGCTAAATCCATGACTTTTAATTCATCATCCAACACTTTCTCATAGTTAAGTGTTTTATATAGTGTAGCATTGGGATTTTTTACTGGATCGGCAGAATAAACACCATCAACTTTGGTTGCTTTTAAAACGACATCTGCTTCAATTTCAATACCACGTAAACAAGCCGCAGAGTCAGTTGTGAAAAATGGGTTGCCTGTTCCTGCAGAAAGAATAACGACTTTGCCATGTTTAAGCAAGCTAATTGCTTCAGTCCAGCGATAATCGTCGCAAACTCCGTTTAATGGGATTGCCGACATCAAACGTGCATTAACTTCAATTCGGTGCAAAGCATCACGCATGGCAAGGCCATTCATAACTGTTGCTAGCATCCCCATATGGTCACCAACAACACGGTTCATACCCGCTTTAGCAAGTCCTGCGCCACGAAATAGGTTACCACCTCCGATAACAACAGCAACCTGAACTTCCATGTCGATAAGTTCTTTAATTTCTTGTGCCATACGATCAAGAACGGTTGGATCAATACCAAAACCTTCATCACCTTGTAATGCTTCACCACTGAGTTTAAGAAGGATACGTTTATAGAAAGGGGTTACCATATGAAATCTCACTATATTTTATTACTTAAAAATCTAGAATAACTAGCTGGCAATCATTTTAAAATATTTTGCAGATAAACAAAACCGCCATTACGGCGGTTTCGATAAAAACAATTAAGATTGTTTTGATATCGCAGCAACCTCGGCTGCAAAGTCAACTTCGACTTTTTCGATACCTTCACCCACTTCGAAGCGGATAAATGTTGCAATTGTTGCTTTTTTCTCAGCAAGTAAATCACCAACTGTTTTACTTGGATCCATTACAAATGGTTGACCAGTAAGTGATACTTCACCTGTGAATTTACGCATACGGCCTTCAACCATTTTTTCTGCGATTTCACGAGGTTTACCTGATTGCATTGCAATATCGATTTGAATATTACGTTCATGTTCAACCACATCAGCAGGTACATCACTTGGGTCAACATATTCTGGTTTGCTTGCTGCAATGTGCATTGCAATGTGTTTAACTAATTCCTCATCACAACCATTATTAGCTGCAACTAAAACGCCAATGCGCGCGCCGTGTTGATAACTACCAACTACATCACCAGCAATTTCTTTAATGCGACGGATGCCAATATTCTCACCAATTTTAGCTACTAGTGCAGTACGTTCTTCTTCAAATTTTGCTTGTAGCGTTGCAAGATCAGTGATTCGATCATTTAAAGCTGCTGTTGCTACTTTTTCACTAAATGCTAAGAATCCAGCATCTTTAGCTACGAAGTCAGTTTCACAGTTGATTTCTAAAATAACACCTACTTTTTTATCAGCAGAAATTTTTGAAATGATTACACCTTCAGCTGCAACACGACCAGCTTTTTTAGCTGCTTTTGCTTGACCTGATTTACGCATGTTGTCGATAGCAAGATCGATATCACCATTTGCTTCAACTAATGCTTTCTTACATTCCATCATACCTGCGCCAGTTCTTTCACGCAGTTCTTTTACCATAGAAGCGGTAACTTCAGCCATTTTTAAATCCTCTATTTAACCATTTTGATGATTTTCATTAGAATGGGTCGATGATATTATCGACCCTGAAAATATTTGAGTTTATTACTCTGCTGCTGGAGCTTCTTCAACAAAGCTTTCTTCAGATACTGGAGATTGATTTTGTTCACGACCAGAACGAACTGCTTCAGCAACCGCATTTGCATATAATTGAATTGCACGGATCGCATCATCATTACCAGGAACGATGTAATCAATACCATCTGGATCTGAATTAGTATCAACAACAGCAATGACTGGAATACCTAAATTGTTAGCTTCTTTGATTGCGATATGTTCATGGTCTGCACCAATTACAAAAATCACATCGGGTAAGCCACCCATATTTTTAATTCCACCCAAGCTATTTTCTAATTTAGCCATTTCACGAGCACGCATAAGTGCTTCTTTTTTGGTTAATTTATCAAATGTACCATCATTAGCTTGTGTTTCTAAATCTTTAAGACGTTTGATTGATTGACGTACTGTTTTCCAGTTAGTCAACATACCACCTAACCAGCGGTGATTAACGTAATATTGTCCACAGCTTTCAGCTGCTTGTTTAATTGCTTCACTTGCAGCACGTTTTGTACCAACAAATAAAATTTTACCTTTACGCGCAGCAATCTTGTTTAATTCAGCTAATGCTTCATTGAACATAGGTACTGTTTTTTCAAGATTGATGATGTGTACTTTGTTGCGTGCACCAAAAATAAATGGTTTCATTTTTGGGTTCCAATAACGAGTTTGGTGTCCAAAGTGTACACCTGCTTGTAACATATCGCGCATTGATACTGTAGTCATGATTTCCTCATTTTGACGTTGGGGTTATGCCTCCACATATCCGCTTTATCCGACCTTAATACGCAAAGTAAAAGGCACCCCGGAAAAGAGTAATGATATGTGTGTGTTATAACATTAATTAAGTTTTAAAATTTGTGCTTTATTTCACAAATATTTTTGAAAAATGAATGTGAAAAGTAGCGCGCGTTTTATACCATATTTTAGTGAGATTTGCTAGTTTTTTCTTATAGAAAAAGAATAATGTAGATTTTTGAGAAAAAAATCATGCTAGTGCAGAATAAAAAATTCATAAAATCGATAACCGTGCTGAGAGGTTTTAAAGATTATCAATAAGGCATTTGTTGTTCTTATTGATGAATTAGATATATCATTAGCACCTGTAGAGGAAATAATAAATAAACTTCAAAAAAATGATTTATCACCTAATATAAAATATGTATCAAGTATGGACGATTCAAATTTTGCTGCGCAGCATTTTAATGCTTTACATGTGGTAAATTTTTATACAGTTTCCCTTCGTAAAGCTTTTCTATTCCCCAATATGATTGAAAAATTTTAATTATCTATTTCGTTAAAAGCTATAAGTAATAAACAAGCTATAATTGTCTATCAAGATAAAACAAGCATTGTTGAGTAAATTATATATAAAGGATTTTGTCTATTAAAGGATACTCGAAAAGTATTAGACGAACGTGGATTTTTTATTTTTGTGTGAATTGATTTATATGGTAAAACCATTAAATAATTTTTTGTTATTAAATGGTTTTAACAAAGGTTTAACTAAAGATATTTTTTCATTAATCTATATAAAATAAGTTAAATATTGGTTAATGCAATTACGCTTTTTTAACAAAACAAGCTTTCAGCATTACTTTCATTCCATCAACCTTACAATCGATTTCGTGATCGCCGTCTACAAGACGAATGCCTTTAGCTTTAGCTCCTTTTTTGAGAACAGTTGATGAACCTTTTAATTTTAGATCTTTTATTAAAATAATATCATCACCATCAACAAGTGTATTGCCATTACTATCTTTAACTTGTAATTCATCATTGGTTGAGGTTTCTTGATTTGGATCCCATTCATGTGCACATTCAGGGCAAACATAAAATGTGCCATCATGGTAAGTATGTTCTGATTGGCAAACAGGGCAATTAGGTATCGATTCCATAGATTTTCATTATTCCACGTTAAATAAAATAGTGATTACTATAGCAAAAAAAGGCTGTTTAGTCATTGTATTCTCTTTTTAAGAGGTGGTTATGCCAAATTTATTATTTTTTTCAATTGCACACTGCAATATAATTGAGGTCATTTTTTATAATATTTTGTTTGGCTTTTTTTAGTGTATTTTTATACATATTTATGCCGATAATATGACAAAAATAAATAAAATGCAGTTTGGATAAATAAGTTGATCAACGACTATAACTTATTTAATTAACACTGAGAACAATAAAAAAAGGTGCACATAGTGCACCTTCTTTTCTTGAGCTGATTAAGCTTAAATTATTTAATAACTTTAGCAACAACACCAGCACCAACAGTACGACCACCTTCACGGATAGCGAAACGTAAGCCGTCTGCCATTGCGATTGGGTGAATTAATGATACTGTCATTTTGATGTTATCACCTGGCATTACCATTTCTACGCCTTCTGGTAATTCAATAGTACCAGTTACGTCAGTTGTACGGAAGTAGAACTGTGGACGGTAGCCTTTGAAGAATGGAGTATGACGACCACCTTCATCTTTGCTTAGGATATATACTTCTGATTCAAAATCTGTATGTGGTGTGATTGAACCTGGTTTTGCTAATACTTGACCACGTTCGATTTCTTCACGTTTTGTACCACGTAGTAATACACCTACGTTCTCACCAGCACGACCTTCGTCTAGTAATTTACGGAACATTTCAACGCCAGTACAAGTTGTTTTTGTTGTTGGTTTGATACCAACGATTTCAACTTCTTCACCAACTTTGATCACACCACGTTCTACACGACCTGTTACCACTGTACCACGTCCTGAAATTGAGAACACGTCTTCAATTGGAAGTAGGAATGGTTTATCGATATCACGCTCTGGTTCCGGAATATAGCTGTCTAAAGCTTCAGCTAATTCAACAATTTTTTCTTCCCATGCTGCATCGCCTTCTAACGCTTTTAACGCTGAACCACGAATTACTGGAGTGTCATCACCTGGGAAATCGTATTGAGATAGAAGTTCACGTACTTCCATTTCAACTAATTCTAATAATTCTTCATCATCAACCATATCGCATTTATTTAAGAATACGATGATGTAAGGAACACCTACTTGACGACCTAAAAGGATGTGCTCACGAGTTTGTGGCATAGGACCATCAGTTGCTGCTACTACTAAAATAGCACCGTCCATTTGTGCTGCACCAGTGATCATGTTTTTAACATAGTCAGCATGGCCCGGACAGTCTACGTGTGCGTAGTGACGAGTTGGTGTATCGTATTCAACGTGTGAAGTGTTGATGGTGATACCACGTGCTTTTTCTTCTGGTGCATTATCGATTTGATCGAATGC
Organism: Gilliamella sp. B3023; assembly: GCF_026536845.1. Taxonomy (NCBI): domain Bacteria; kingdom Pseudomonadati; phylum Pseudomonadota; class Gammaproteobacteria; order Orbales; family Orbaceae; genus Gilliamella; species Gilliamella sp. B3023. Next base: position 97,496 of record NZ_JAFNNH010000001.1, on the reverse strand, counting down.
GCGAGCTTGACCGCCGTATTTTTTAGAAAGTACAGAAGTAATAGCTGCTGTTAAAGTTGTTTTACCATGGTCAACGTGGCCGATTGTACCAACGTTAACGTGGGGTTTTGTACGTTCAAATTTTTCTTTAGACATTTATAGTCCCTCAATGTAATACAAATCGGTGGTGAATCACCACATTAACCAAGTATCATATTTAGTTTTAACATAATACTAATTTAAAATTAGCTTTGCATAATAACAGATAAAGCCATCTAGTGACAAGCTTTAAAGCTATCAAATATAATTTTTTTAGAAGTTTAGGAAAGTAACAAGAATGGTGCTGATAGGCAGATTTGAACTGCCGACCTCACCCTTACCAAGGGTGCGCTCTACCAACTGAGCTATATCAGCAATTGGAGCGGGCAGCGGGAATCGAACCCGCATCATCAGCTTGGAAGGCTGAGGTAATAGCCATTATACGATGCCCGCATGTTCAAACTCGGCTACCTAAATGCTTCAATTAGCAATTGCTAATGTTAGATAATGGTGGTGGGGGAAGGATTCGAACCTTCGAAGTGTGACACGGCAGATTTACAGTCTGCTCCCTTTGGCCGCTCGGGAACCCCACCCCGAATCATTATAAACTGTTTACTTAGGAAAATGGTGCCGGCTGCCGGAATCGAACTGGCGACCTACTGATTACAAGTCAGTTGCTCTACCTACTGAGCTAAGCCGGCCTAAGTGCTGCGCATTATGGACTAGAACATTTAACCTTGCAAGCAAAAAAAACATTTTTTTTATTGTTTGCTTAAAAAAAAATCAAAAATATAAAAAAAACCTGAAATATAGACTATTTCAGGTTTTTATTTAATCAAAAATAATGTGTTAAATTATTTCTTTTTTGTCGCTTTTTTAGTCGTTGCTTTTTTCTTAGTTGAAGCAACACCTTTAGCTGCTGTATGTACTGCTACATCTTCGCTGATATCACCTTTATCTTGATATGCACGACCGTAATAAGTATCAAGTAGAATTTGTTTCAATTCTGCAATTAAAGGATAACGAGGGTTAGCACCTGTACATTGATCATCAAATGCATCAACTGCAAGTTGGTCAACTTGAGCTAAGAAAGCTTTTTCATCAATACCAAACTCTTTAATAGAGAATGGAATTTCAAGATCTTTTCTTAATTGATCTAACCAACCAATTAATTTCTCAACTTTCTTCTCGTCTTTGTCTGATGCAGCAGTTAAGCCTAAATGGTCAGCTATTTCAGCATAACGTCTAACGGCTTGAGGATAACCATATTGGCTAAATGTACCTTGTTTAGTTGGTTTATCTGTTGCATTGAAGCGAACAACATTACTAATCAGCATTGCATTTGCCACACCATGAGGGATATGGAATGCAGCACCAATTTTATGAGCCATAGAGTGACAAACACCTAAAAATGCTTGAGCAAATGCAACACCAGCTAACGTTGCAGCACTATGCACTTTTTCACGAGCAACTGGGTTTTTAGCCCCTTCTTTATAGCTTGTAGGTAGATATGCTTTCAATATGCTCAATGCTTGTAATGCTTGTCCATCAGAGAACTCGCTTGCCATAATTGACACATAAGCTTCTAAGGCATGAGTTACCGCATCATAACCACCTGCAGCACAAAGTGATTTAGGCATATTCATTACTAAGTTAGCATCAACAATTGCCATATTTGGTGTAATTGCATAATCAGCTAATGGATATTTTTGGCCAGTTGCATCATCTGTTACTACCGCAAACGGTGTAACTTCAGAACCTGTACCAGAAGTAGTTGTCACACAAATTAATTTGGCTTTTTTACCCATATTAGGGAAATGACAAGTACGTTTACGGATATCCATAAAGCGCAATGCTAATTCATCAAATTTTGTTTCTGGATGTTCATAAAGTACCCACATAATTTTTGCGGCATCCATTGGAGAACCACCACCTAAAGCAATAACAGTATCCGGTTGGAATGCTATCATTGAGTCAGTACCTTTACGAACAACACTTAATGTTGGGTCTGCTTCAACATCAAAGAAAGTTTCACAAATTACACCACGCTCTTCAAGTTGATCGGTAATTTGTTTTGAGTAACCATTGTTAAATAAGAATTTATCGGTTACTAAAAATACGCGTTTGGCACCTTGTTCAATTACTTCATTTAAAGCAACTGGAAGTGAGCCACGTTTAAAATAGATAGAACTTGGTAATTTGTGCCATAACATGTTTTCTGCTCTCTTAGCGATTGTTTTCTTGTTGATTAAGTGTTTCGGACCGACATTTTCTGAGACCGAGTTACCACCCCAAGAACCACATCCTAGTGTTAAAGATGGCGCCAAATCAAAGTTATATAAATCACCAATACCACCGTGAGCAGCTGGTTGATTAATTAAAATACGACATGTTTTCATTTTACTACCGAAATAAGCAACACGATCACGATTGCTATCTTGGTCAGTATAAAGAACAGAAGTATGACCCATACCGCCCATTTCAACTAATTTCTCAGCTTTATCTACTGCTTCATTGAAGTCTTTAGCTTTAAACATAGCTAAAGTTGGAGAAAGTTTTTCATGAGCAAATGGTTCTGATAAGTCAACTTTACTCACTTCACCAACAAGCACTTTTGCACCTGCCGGCGCTTTAAATCCAGCTAATTCAGCAATTTTAGTCGCTGGTTGACCAACGATATTAGCATTTAAAGCACCTTTATCATTTAAGATAATACCTTGAACAGCTTTGGTTTCCTTAGCATTTAAAATATAAGCGCCATATTGTTTTAATAAACTACGAACTTCATCATAAACAGAATCAACAACCACAATAGCTTGTTCTGAGGCACAAATCATACCGTTGTCGAATGTTTTAGACATCAATACTGATGCAACAGCACGTTTTAAGTCAGCTGTTTCATCAATAATTACAGGAGTATTACCTGCTCCAACACCTAATGCTGGTTTACCAGAACTATAAGCTGCCTTAACCATACCTGGACCACCAGTAGCTAAGATAGCTGACACACTATCATGATGCATTAATGCATTAGATAATTCGATAGATGGTTCATCAATCCAACCAATGATATCTTTTGGAGCACCAGCTTTAATTGCAGCATCTAGCACAATCCTAGCTGCTTCAATGGTAGATTTTTTAGCGCGTGGATGAGGTGAAAATACGATAGCATTACGAGTTTTTAAGCTAATTAATGATTTAAAGATTGCAGTTGATGTTGGGTTTGTTGTTGGAACGATACCACAAATAATCCCTAACGGTTCAGCTAAGGTAATGGTCCCATATGGTTCATTCTCAGCGATAACACCACAAGTCTTATCATTGCGATATTTATTAAGAATATACTCAGCAGCAAATAGGTTTTTGATAACTTTATCTTCAACAATTCCCATTCCTGATTCAGCAACAGCTTGCTGTGCAAGAGGGATTCGAGCTGCGGCTGCAGCTGTTGCTGCTGCTACGAAGATTTTATCAACTTGCTCTTGAGTATAAGTAGAATAAGTTTCTTGAGCTTTTTTCACTCGAGTCATTAACTCATTTAACTCATTCATATTGGTTACTGCCATAGATTTCTCCTTGAAAATTAAAAAATAAACTGGGATCGTTTGGCGTCTTCCTTGAACATATTTGTAATAGCAAAACGAAATTGTGGAATATCGTAAATCAGTTTTTTACTTAATACAATAAGATATTTAACAAAAAATGAATGTTCTTTAAAAGAACAAAATTTATTATTACTTTAAGCGAATTAAATTTGAAGATTTTAAAGAAATATAATTAATTAGCTAAAGGAAGCAAAATTGTTTCTTTAGCTAAATTGAATTAAAAATCAAACATTAATTAACTTGTCTAATACATAACTCACAGCCACAAAACCAAAAGTCGCTGTCACGGTAGTAATAGCACCAAATCCGGACTGACAATCCATTTTCTTACTACCTTCAGCTTGATTTTTAGTTGAACAAACCTGACCGTTTGGAGCTGGATAAATTAACTGTTCAGTCGAGAAAACACACGCTATGCCATACTTACCTTTACTATCTTTATTGAGTTTATAATCATTTTTTAAGCGCTCACGCAATTTAGCCGCTAACGGATCTTGAATGGTTTTAGCTAAATCAGCAATTTTAATTTTGGTCGGATCTTTTTGCCCGCCAGCTCCACCAATGGTGATAACTTTTAATTTATTTCGCTTGCAGTGTGCTAAAAGCGCAGCTTTATCACGCACGCTGTCAATGGCATCAATAATAAAGTTGAAGCATGGGTTTTGTTTCGACCCTAAATAATTTGCAACATTATCCGGACTGATAAAATCATCGATGACATTGACGATGCATTGAGGATTGATCTGTAAAATTCGTTCAGCCATAACAGCAGTTTTAGCTTTACCAATATTGGTATTTAACGCATGAATTTGCCGATTAGTATTGGTGATACACACATCATCCATATCAATTAAGGTAATTTGCCCAATACCACTACGGGCAAGGGATTCGGCCACCCATGACCCAACACCACCAATACCAATGACACAAATATGAGCTTGTGAAAATTGCGTTAATGCTGCTTCACCATAGAGCCTTGCAATACCGCTAAAACGTTGAAAGTAGGATTCTGATTTCATAATTGATTATCGAAGGTGCTTATCGTCAAACACCCAACACTCCAAAAACTTGTTTACCAATAATAAAGATAATTTGCTTTGCTAACTAATTTATATATAAATAATGTCGATATATCCTTTTTCAAGGACTCATGTTGCAATATATGCTTTGCAAGACACTTTAAATTTACATCCCGATGATGCGCAATTAGTGGGATATTATTTGTCATTAATTTTATTCGTTTCAATTATTTGTTTTTCCTAAAATATCGCTGGTTAATTATGCTTAATAAAGAGGAAAAGCAAATGCGCAAACCTAAAAAATTACTCAACGATCCTAACAATGTCAGGCAAGAAGTGATGCAAGGCTTAGTATATGGATATAATGGCAAACTCACTGCAATTCCAAACTACTTTGCCGTTTATGGCAATCACATCACAGATGATCAAGTTGTGGTTATTTCCGGTGGCGGAAGCGGTCACGAGCCAACTTTTGCCGGCTTTATCGGTAAAGGTAGCATTGACGGCTGTGCTCTTGGCGAAGTGTTTACCTCGCCCTCACCTGATCAAATAATTGAAGTGACCAAAGCCACACATCAAGGTCATGGCGCACTATTTTTATATGGTAACTATTCCGGGGACGGGATGAATTTTGATATTGCTGCCGAAATTTTAGCCGAAGAAAATATTACCACCAAAACCATTCGCGCAACCGATGATATTGCTTCTGCTCCGCTTTCTAAAATCTCAGATCGTCGGGGCGTTGCCGGTATTATGTTTCTTTATAAAATAGCCGGCGCAGCAGCGCAATTGGAAAAATATGATCTTGACCAGCTTTATCAAGTCGTAGCAAAAGCCAATAATAACGTACGCACTATCGGTGTAGCGCTCAATGGTTGCGCTTTGCCTCAGTCGAATAACTTTAACTTTGAACTGGCAGATAACGAAATTGAAATTGGTATCGGTATTCATGGTGAAGCCGGTTTACGCCGTCAAACAATGACCTCCACCGACGATGTGGTTAAAGAGATGATAGATAGATTGTGTGACGATCTACCTTTTGTGCGTGCCGATCGGGTATGCGTACTGATTAATAACTTAGGTGCGATGAGTAATACCGAACTTTTAATCATTGCCAGAAAAGTCGGTATTGAACTCGATTCACGAGGCATAATCAGCCATGATATTGCCATTGGCCATTTTTGTACCTCATTGGAAATGTCCGGCTTTTCGATCACCTTAATGAAATTAGATCAGCAGTTACAACACCTTTATGACCTACCTTGCCAAACCTTAGGATGGAGAAAATAGAATGAACTTGTCACAACTACGTAAAATGATGTTATTTGTCGCCGAAAAAATGGTGGAAAGTGAGCCAACATTAACCGCTTTAGATCAAATTGTTGGCGACGGCGATCATGGTATTGGTATGAAGCGAGGATTTGCGACATTAATAGTACTGTTACAAGACAATCAGTTTAAGCCAAATGATATTGGTGATTTTTTCAATCAAGTTGGTACAAAATTAATGACCAGTATGGGCGGGGCTTCCGGTGCAATATTTGGCACTTTATTTAGAGCTGGTGGTAAAAGTATTATTGGTGAGGCAGAATTTAATACCAGCACATTAGCAACACTACTTAATCAAGGTTGGCAAGCTGTCTATCAACGAGGCAATGCTAAACCGGGTGATAAGACCATGGTTGATGCTTTAGCAGCTGCGGCAACCAGCGCAAATGAATTATGCCAATTACCCTTGAAAGAGGCGTTACCTAAAATTGCCCAATCAGCAATGGAAGGCGCAGAGCAAACCAAACAGATGATAGCGGTATTTGGTCGAGCTAAAAACTTAGGTGAACGTGCTATTGGTCATATGGATCCGGGCGCTGTTTCAATGGCTTATATTTTAAAATATATGAATGAATATATTCAGATGTCTTAAAAAAATAAATCCGCTAACAGTGTTGGCGGATTTATTAACTTGTTTGTTTCTGTCATTTAAGCGTGACTTTTCCTCTCTTTCATTATCCACCTACCCTATTGTTTAAATTTTATTTGAGAAGGATATGCCCAACTTTGTAACTCTTGCGGCGGGAATCCACCCGGATCTTTACCGCCATTAATCAACAATGCGTGGTAATAAATCTCTGCCATTTCTTCAATGTAGGCCGCTTTTAATACCGCTTCATAAGGATCTTTATCCACCGCAATGGCGCCATGTTTTTCCATTAAAATGGCATCGGCTCGCTTAATTGGCTCAATGACACTAGTTGACAGTTCCGGCGTACCAGGGCGACCATATGGCGCAACCGGAATCACGCCGTCTTTTAAATTCAAAATAGCACACTCATAAACAACTGCCGGAATGGGCTTTGCTAATACCGCAAATGCCGTTGCAAAAATTGAGTGGGTGTGTGAAACGGCAAACACATCCGGACGAGCCTTATAAATTTCCAAATGCATCAAACATTCACTAGTCGGTCTTAATCCGGATTGCGCTTCAATCACATTAGCATCTAGATCCATAACCACAATATCACGTGCTGTTAATAGTTGTTTATCAATGGTTGTTGGGGTAACTAGCACATAGCCGGTCTGTTTGTCCCGAACACTTGAATTACCTGCTTTATGTTTACAAAGTCCCCATTCACTGGATTTCTTAGCCATATCGACAACATATTGTTTTTGAATCTCTAACATTTTAACACTCCTTTTTAGGCAAAATATTCATTGATAGCGGGCAAATAATTCCCAAATTTCTTGATTATTTTTGGCTTGGCGTAAATGGGTTGAACCGTCATGAAGTTCTAATAGCTCATTTAATTGCGCCAATGCTTTAAGATGTTTTTGTGGATTGTTGGTCGCTAGCACTACAATTAAATCGGCTTGCATATAGCCACCAATATCGATTTTGTCGGGTAACCTAAGTAGCGACATGGCAACTTGATTGACACCATCATCAATACCGGCATGCGCAATAATTAACCCTTCAACGAGCATAATGTAGGGCTGTTCAAATTGGATTTTATTGATCATTCGTTCCAGATAATAACGTTCAATAAATTGCCCGTTTAATAGTGGTTTAGCCGCTAATTCCAGTGCCTGTTGCCATGAAATATCGGCTGTTTGGGCAAGGTAGATATGCTCTTTTTGCATTAAATCCGCCAGCGAAGGGATCTCTTGTTGGTTGATTCGTAGCGGATTGTCATTGAGTTCATCATTATACAGGTAGGCGGTAAGCTCTTTTTGTAGCGCCTTTCTGTCTTTTATATGGGTGAACTTTTCAACAATTAACATCAGTTCTTCAACTTGGATAATGCTTGGGTCAATCCCTTGTAATGTGCCAATAACTTGGTTACGTAATGCATTTTTATGCAAATTATTCAACGAAGGGTTAACAATAAAGAGCAGTTTATCGGTGGATAAATGTGAGGTTGAAAAAACAATGTCATAATAGTGTTTATACTTTTCAAACTCTCGTTTAGACATGGCATCAGAAAAGTGAAGTTCCGGAAGCAACACCTGTAAAGTCAAATATAAGTAAGTAGAGACTGTGGCGCTATTTTCACAAACAACTATGGCAATTTTCTTTGTTTTAATTTGGTTAATTAGCCCTTCTCGGGTTAACCAGCCGCCTAATAAAACGGTAATAAACGCCACTTCCTCATCCGGCATATTACAATGCAGTATCTTTTCAAATGGCGCTATGGCTTTACGTACCATTTCATGTAAATGCCCAAACTCTTGCAAAACAATATCGTAAACACTGTTGATGTTGGTGATATGGTAACGGATGCGATAATAGGCCGGTTTCCAGTGTTGATAAATACGTTCAATTAATTCACTTTTGTCCTGAAAAGTAATACAGCTGATCTGTTCAAAATTATCGATAACTTCAACTGCACTCTCTAATAACACGGCATCGAGATGAAAATATTTGTCTGATAATGTTTGGATATTGGAACTTTGTACCAATACCGTTAAAAAAATCTGCTCATTCAGATCGGTAATGCCAAAGCGTTCAATTAATTTTTTCATTAATTGAAAATCACGACTGTTTGCTACATCGGTATAGTTTTCCGGCAATAACTCTATTTTTTTGTTGGTTTCAATTCGGTGTAGCATAAAACCAATAAAATAGGTTAATTCTTGCAGTTGTTCATCCGTAAAAATAATTTTTAATTTTCGTTCAATTTCACTAAACACTTGTCCGACTTGTTCTAATCGGCCTTGAGTAATAATCTTATTGTGCCGAAAAATTTTATCGGCTATTGGCATATTAATGATGCGATGAATTAGCTTTAATAATAAATAGCGCTTATTAATTTCCGTGCCAACAATGCGATAACCATTTTCACGATCATAAGTTACCTGCATATGATATTGATCGAGCAGGGTTTGCACTTTTTTAATGTCATTAATCACCGTATTTTGGCTAACGGTCAGCGCTGAGGAGAGATGAATTAATGACAAGCGCTCAGTTCTGGTTAATAAAAAAAATAGCAGTAGATGCACTCTTTCATCTTCTGAATAGATATATCGACCAATAGAAAGCGAGACGGGTTCGTCTCTAAAGGTTTCAATCACGACTTTAGGAATGCTAAATTTTCCGGTTTTAAATCGTTTAATTAATTCAAGATTTGATGACTCAAGAAAATCATTAATCTTTTTTAAGGTATAACTAAGCTGTTTACGGGTTAACCCAAATTTATTTTGCAGCTCTACGCCACTGACACTTGGATTTTGAATTAATGCATTTAAAACAGCATGAATTCTTTTATCAACAACCATATAATTATTAGCCTCTTGCTCGTTATCTGATGATAACGAGCATTACCATCAGTTTGTACTAATTACCTGTTTACAAATAGTCCTGTTTTACTCATCTATTTTCAGATCAACGCTATCTTGTTGTGCCTCTTTTTTGAGTTCACGTGCATAAAAGAAATAGCCAGTGCACCAATAAATAGCCAATATCAATGGAACAAAATAGCCTTGTAAACATTGCCAAATAAATGAAAATGCATAAGTAAAGACAGGTGCATCAATAGAGCTGTTAGAAATAAGTTGGTTGTTTGGAATATCAATCGCCTTAGTGGCTAAGCCTAAATCGGTAATAATTGGCGCAAATTGCGTTCCGACAAACAGAAAAAATGGCACACCGATGATAGCTAAAATCACCATTCTTAATGTATTGCCTTTGGTTAAAATATAAGCTGGCACAACCAGTGCGATATTAATAATGCCGGCAAATGGTAAGATTTTATTGCCGGGTAAAATTACTGCCCAAATTAAGGTGATAGGAATGGCGACAATTAAAGTAAACCAGATTTCACTTGCTCCACCCATAAACGGCCAATCAAGACCAACAAACAGTTTACGACCGGCAAAGCGTTTATTCATATAATCGCTGATCGCTTCGGATATCGGAGATAGCGCCTGCATAAATAATTTTGAGATCATCGGGAACAGCATTAAAGCGGTCGCCGCTTGTACTCCTAGCATTAAAATGGCCGCCACATCATAACCAGCAATAATCCCAAAAATGACACCTAATAAAAATCCGATTACGTGATTTTCAGCAAATACCCCTAGTTTAGAACGCAAGGTTGCTGCATCCATTGGCTTATTCAAAGCGGGGATTTTGCGTAATAGAAGATCAAAAGGATAATAAATGGCACTGAAAAATAGCATTCGGTGCGTACAAGTTACGCCCGGAATACCGGTTAACTTTTCGATTCGATGCTGATTAATATCACCGGAATTGAGCTCTAAAATAATTTGCAACGTTGCAACAACAAAAGCCAATATCAGCGCAATTATTCCGCCCACAAGTGGCGTTGCTACGGCAACAACAATAAAGGCAGTAAAAATTTTACCCCATACATTCCATAAATCAGCATTAAACGTATCGGTCTTTTTCAATACCAGCATTAAGATATTGACGCCTACTTGCAGTGGAAACATTAAAAAAGCATATGGCCAAGCCCACGAAACATTTGCCATTGTTGTCCAACCACCGTCAACAATACTAAGCTCAATACCGGTTCGCTCCATCATGGTTTGTGCAGCAGCGCCTATTGCGCCAACCATAAAACCAATCAGCATACTCATTCCAACAAACGCAACACCTAAAGTAATAGCGGCCGATGCCCCGTCTCGAAATTTCATACGGACAATTAAGCCCGCAATGAGCATTATGATAGGCACAAATACCGGTGCACCTAAATTCAAAATATAATTTATAACTGTTCCAAGAAAGTCCATAATTACACTCCTATTTGCAGGCATCGATAATTTTTTGTAGTTCTGCATCCATATTTATTCCGGTTAAAAAAGCAATGCCATTAATAACCGGGATAGGATATGTTTTCTCAATTTTGGTAATAGCAATGTATGCCGCACTGTTTTTAATGTGAGAATCAACCGACTTAAGATCGACAACTTCCACTTTAATATCATTAAGATTTCTCTCTTTTAATAAGCGTGTCACTTTACTTGCAACCGTTTGTGATGTGGCCACTCCACTCCCACATGCAACAATAACCTTTTTCATAATGCCTCCTTATAAATGGATATTTGACGTCAATAAGTTAAAAACTTCATGTTCTGTTTTTGCCTGATATAGCGCCTCTAAAAAACATGAATTTACCAAGCAGGACATCAATTTTTGTAATAAATCAATATGTCCATCTTTTTGGTTAAATCCCAATAGAAATATAAAATTAGCCTCTAAAACATGATCATTATTTGCCATTTCACACCAAGGGATTGTTCCTTTCACTCGAGTAAAGAAAATGAATGGTCTAATAACATGTTCGATATCGGTATGTGGCATTGCCACCACATAAGGTTTGGTCGGTAAAGCGGTCGGAAATAAAGACTCTCGGTGTTTAATCGCTTCTAAGAATGTTGGATTAACATAACCACCACGTTGTAGAATTGAAAAAGTAAAATCAAAAAATTGATTTGAATTTTGGAAGTCTCTATCTAACACAATCAGATCGTTACAAAACAGCTGGTTATTAGATTCATTTTCCATTTCATCCTCCATCATTATGTCGTTAGTCATTTTTAAATCGGGTTGATTTTGATGACTAACTCATACAGTAATTATTTGATGTCATTGATTTTAGGAAATTAAAACAGCGCAGACTATTGGATTTGATACCAAAAAATATCCATAAAATTGCACATCATAGGGATAAAAGTTATCGCTAAAAAAATGCGAGAAATATCTGAGAATAGTTATACCAAGTTAGATAGTCAGATAGTTAGGCAATTGTGATTCTGCTATTAGCAATTTAATAGATAGAATCACAATAAGTATTGAAGGTTATTTAATTTTTGAAAGAGTGAATTGGTGCCGGAATTCGTCCGCCACGATGAATGAAATCAAATGAACTGAATTTACTCACCGGCATCACAGGAGCATGACCGAGTAATCCACCAAACTCAATATTATCACCCACCTTTAATCCCGCAGCCGGAATAATCCGCACGGCAGTGGTTTTGTGGTTAATGACACCGATTGCCGCTTCATCAGCAATAATAGCAGAAATCGTTTCAGCGGAGGTATCACCCGGTATAGCTATCATATCAAGACCAACTGAACACACACAGGTCATGGCTTCGAGTTTTTCCAGATTAAGTGCACCGCAATTAACCGCATCAATCATGCCGGCATCTTCGGAAACAGGTATAAAGGCGCCACTTAAACCACCAACATGACCACACGCCATTACGCCGCCTTTTTTAACGGCATCATTTAACATCGCCAAAGCTGCCGTTGTGCCATGTGTGCCGACAACTTCCAGTCCCATTTCTTCTAAAATATGCGCAACCGAATCACCAATCGCCGGCGTCGGTGCGAGCGATAAATCTACGATACCAAATTTCACACCTAAGCGCTCTGATGCTTCTTTTCCAACTAATTGCCCCATACGGGTAATTTTAAATGCAGTTTTTTTAATCGTTTCGGCAACCACATCAAAAGGTTGACCTTTTACTTTCTCAAGCGCACGTTTAACAACGCCAGGTCCACTCACGCCGACATTAATCACACAATCGGCTTCACCAACACCATGAAATGCGCCGGCCATAAAAGGGTTGTCTTCAACTGCATTGGCAAATACAACTAATTTTGCACATGCCATGCTACTATTATCAGCGGTTAACTCTGCCGCTTGTTTGATAATTTGCCCCATTTGCTTAACCGCATCCATATTGATACCGGTTTGAGTTGAGCCAACATTGACCGATGCACACACTCGCTCAGTTTCAGCCAGCGCTTGCGGTATGGATTTAATTAAAATCTCATCACCTTTGTGATAGCCCTTTTGTACTAAGGCAGAAAACCCACCAATAAAATTAACACCAACGGCTTTAGCTGCTCTATCAAGGGTTTTAGCAAAGGCAACATAATCTTTATCATCACTGGCGCCGGCAATTAAAGATATCGGCGTGACGGAAATACGTTTATTGATAATAGGGATGCCAAATTCGGAAGTGATTTGATCCCCAACTTTGACAAGATCTTTAGCTAATGTCGTTATTTTGTCATAAATTTTTTGGCGAGCTTTCTCACCATTACTATCGATACAATCAAGGAGAGAAATACCCATGGTTATTGTGCGGATATCAAGTTTTTCTTCCTCAATCATTTTAATTGTTTCGAGGATCTGTTTTGTTTCCATTAGTCCTATCCTTAAGTAAGAAATGTAGAATTAGAATTGAAATTACAAACGATGCATAGCATCGAAAATCTCTTCTCGCTGAATATTTACTTTTACCTTGAGTCTGTCGCCTGTTTGCGTTAACGAAGTTTTAACTTCATCAAACGAGACTTTTATTTTGGATAAATCAAGTAACATAATCATGGTAAAATATTCATCCATAATCGTTTGGCTCACATCTAAGATATTAATATCTAATTCAAACAGCTTTTGACTAATTCCCGCAATTATTCCGGTTTGGTCTTTTCCAATGACAGTTAAGATCGTTTTCATCACATACTCCGCACAAAATTCACACAATTAAAAGATATTTATTGAGTTGATTATAATAACATCTTCAAAAATTATCGAAATAGGAGTAGATTGTTTTTTTCAACAAAAATAAAAATATCATTAGAATAAATTGAAAGGGCGAAGTTATGATAAATTTCCAAAAATCCAATAAATTGGATCATGTCTGTTACGACATTCGTGGACCTATCTTAGATCATGCAAAACGACTTGAAGAAGAAGGTCAAACTATCCTTAAACTCAATATTGGAAATCCCGCCCCTTTTGGTTTTGCCGCCCCAGATGAATTATTGGTTGATGTCATTCGTAATTTACCTTCTGCGCAAGGATATTGCGATTCAAAAGGGCTTTACTCAGCTCGTAAAGCCATTATGCAACACTATCAAGCCAGAGGAATTACCAATTTAGATATTGAAGATATCTATATCGGCAATGGTGTGTCTGAACTGATTGTACAATCGATGCAAGCGCTACTCAATAGTGGGGATGAAGTTTTAGTGCCTATGCCTGATTACCCATTATGGACAGCGGCAATTAGTTTATCCGGTGGCAATGCCGTTCACTATTTATGTGACGAAGAGGCCAACTGGTCACCGGATTTAGAGGATATAAAACGAAAAATCACCCCCAAAACCAAAGGGATTGTGATCATTAATCCTAATAATCCAACCGGTGCAGTTTATAGCAAAGAAGTGTTACTTGAGATTGCCGAAATTGCTCGCCAACATAATTTGCTTATTTTTGCAGACGAGATTTACGATAAGATTTTATACGATGATGCCGTTCATCATTCGATTGCGGCCCTTGCTCCTGACTTATTTGTTGTTACCATGAGCGGTTTATCAAAAACTTATCGTGTAGCAGGCTTTAGACAAGGTTGGATGGCGCTTTGTGGACCTAAACAGCATGTAAAAGGCTATATTGAAGGATTAAATATGCTCGCCTCGATGCGTTTATGCGCCAATGTGCCATTACAACATGCTATTCAAGGTGCATTAGGCGGATATCAAAGCATAAATGAATTTATTGTGCCGGGCGGTCGTTTATATGATCAATGTATGTTAGCTTGGCGGTTATTAAATGAAATTCCGGGCGTTTCATGCACCAGACCACAAGGCGCGTTATACCTGTTTCCAAAGCTGGATCAACAAAAGTTTAATATTCACAATGACCAAAAATTAGTATTAGACTTTTTATTACAAGAAAAAGTATTGTTAGTGCAAGGCAGTGGCTTTAATTGGCACAAACCCGATCATGTAAGAATTGTTGCATTGCCACATACCGGTGATCTTGAAGATGCCATTAACCGCTTTGGTAACTTTTTATCAAGTTATAAACAATAATTAGATACCAATAAAAAAGCGCCGGAATTGGCGCTTTTTATTTAACCAGTAATGTGAATTAATTATCTTTTTAATTCAGCTAATTTATTACGGATATTTTGTGCACGTTTAGATGAAGATGGATGGCTACTTAAAATTGATGATTCACCGCCACCTAATTTATCAAATGCTGTTGCAAGACCAGCTGGATTAATTTTTCTCTTGATTAAATAATCAAATGAGAAGTTATCCGCTTCTTGTTCTTGAGCTTGTGAGAATTGAGCATTGATAACTTTTTCTGCTAATTTACCAATACTTGATTTAGATAATTTAGCAACTGCTGCATTACCTGATGCTGCTGCTGCATCACGAGCAATTTCTGTAGCATAAGCAACTTGGATTGCTTTTTTACTATGACCTAAAGCTACGTGACCTAATTCATGACCTAAAACACCTTCGATTTCGTTGTCATTCATCATATCCATTAGACCGCTGTAAACACGTACACAGCCGTTAGCCATTGCCCATGCGTTAACATCTTTAGTAATATATACTTTATAGTTAACTGGTGTACCGTTTATATTATTACCAAGAGCTTTGGCAATTTTATTTAAACGTTTGGCGTAAGCACTTTTAGCTGGAGCAATTTTTGATTGAGCATCCATTTGTGCACATGATTTTTGGCTTAATGCTTTCACATCATTATCACTGAGTGTTGCCGCTTTCAAACCTTTCATGCCAAGACTAGTTAAATCGTTAGCACTCATGTTTTTACAACCAGCTAACGACATAGCTGCAACTAAAGGTAGTGCAACAAGCAAAGTTTTTTGATGTTTTTTCATACTCTTTTCCTTATATTAACAAATTTTACTTTTTTCTAACTTAAAGCTAGATTTTTTGAATTTTAACGCAAATTTAATAATAATCAACAAATAATTACTTGCTTAGTCATTATTAGCACTTTAGACTAGTGCCTCATTTTTTGAGGAACACAAATATGCAACTGTCAGATTTTGATTTTACACTACCAAAAGAACTGATTGCAAAATACCCATCAGAAACAAGAAGTTCATGCCGATTATTATCACTTAACAGCCGTACAGGTCATATTGAAGATAAAGTATTTACTGATATCACTGATTACATCAATCAAGGAGATTTACTTATTTTTAATAACACAAAAGTGATTCCGGCTCGAATATATGGAAAAAAAGCATCTGGTGGAAAAATTGAAATATTGATTGAACGTTTATTAGAAGATAATCGAGCTCTTGCACATATAAAAGCATCTAAATCACCTAAAGCAGGTGCTGAACTCATTTTAGGTGAGGAAAATAATATTAGCGTTACAATGCTTGCTCGCCATGATACTTTATTCGAATTACAATTTCCTGATGATGTACTTAAAATTTTAAATGAAATTGGACACATCCCTTTACCACCTTACATAGATAGACCTGATGAAGATCAAGATCGTGAGGTATACCAAACTGTTTATAGTAAAGTACCTGGTGCAGTTGCTGCACCAACAGCAGGTCTTCATTTCGATGAGCCTTTATTAGAAAAGCTTAAAAACAAAGGTGTCGAAATGGAATTTGTAACGTTGCATGTCGGTGCAGGGACATTCCAACCAGTAAGAGTTGAAAATATAGAAACGCATATCATGCATGCTGAATATGCAGAAGTGCCAGAATCAGTTGTCAAAGCTGTTTTAGAATGCAAAGCCCGAGGAAATAAGGTCATTGCTGTCGGTACAACATCAGTCAGAGCGTTGGAAAGTGCAGCAAAACAATCTGGCAAAATTGCACCTTTTTTTGAAGATACTCAGATATTTATTTATCCAGGTTTTGATTTTAAAGTAATTGATGCACTTATTACTAATTTTCATTTACCTGAATCCACTTTAATAATGTTAGTTTCTGCATTTGCTGGCTATGAAAATACCATGCGAGCTTATCAACATGCAGTAAACGAAAAATATCACTTTTTTAGTTATGGTGATGCCATGCTAATTACTAAATAAGTTATAGCCAATTAAATTTTACCTAAATTTAATTGGCAAAATATAAAAATACTAATAATGCTTTAACTTGTTAGTGATGTTATTAATACGATTTATATTAGTTGGATGGGATGTTGGTTGATTTTTAGCATGAATTGGCATTTTTGTTAACATATTAACCAATCCTTTGGGATCTATTTTTTCCTTAACTAATAAATCAAAAGCATAATTATCTGCTTCAACCTCATATTGATGGGAAATTTCTTCTTTTACCATAATCACTATTTCATTGGATTTATCAGTAATCTCAATATAAGGCGCTTGTCTAAGTAAACTTATTCCGTGTTTTAGTGCAATATGAGCCTGTTCATGAGCAATCACTGCTTGTAACTCATCATCTTCAAGTAATTTCATCAATCCACTATTTATTCGAATACAACCATTAGCTGTAGACCAAGCATTAGGTTCACTATCAAGATAAACTTTGTAACTTAATTCAATATTATTTATTTTTCTAGGTAACTTATTGTTAAGATTAGATAATCTCTTACTAAGAAAATGATAATCAGGTGCAATAATTGCCTTCTTATCATTTTCAATGCAAGCTTGTTGGCTAATAGCTAATATATCAGAGTCAGATAATGTTTTAATTCGTTCAGATGAAATGATAGTTGGCTGTATTTGATTTTGACATCCAACTAACATTACTACAAATAATAAAATAATATATTTCAAAAGCTCAAAGATCCTTATAGATATTGTCTATTTAGGTTTAGCACGATAAACTACGCACCGCAAAAATAATACGATAACGTATTATATCAATAATTAGCGCCAAACTGTTTATTTGGTCGCAAGAGGTTAACACAAAAAATGAAATTTGAACTAGATAATACTGACGGCTTAGCTCGTCGTGGACGAATGAAGTTCGATCGTCGTGGTGTTGAATATACAGTTGAAACACCCGCATTTATGCCAGTTGGCACTTATGGTACCGTCAAAGGTATGACCCCTGAAGAAGTCGCTGCTACAGGTGCACAAATTTTATTGGGTAATACTTTCCATTTATGGTTAAGACCTGGACAAGAAATTATGCGTAAACACGGTGATTTGCATGATTTTATGCAGTGGCCAGGCCCGATTTTAACCGACTCTGGAGGGTTCCAAGTTTTTAGTCTTGGTGATATTCGAAAAATTAAAGAAGAAGGCGTCTATTTCCGTAACCCTATCAATGGTGATTCAATCTTTTTATCACCTGAAATTTCAATGGAAATCCAATATGATCTTGGTTCTGATATCGTCATGATTTTTGATGAATGTGCGCCGTTTCCTGCCGAGTGGGACTATGTCAAAAAATCAATGGAAATGTCTCTACGTTGGGCAAAACGTAGTCGCCAACGTTTTGACGAATTAGGCAATAAAAATGCCTTATTTGGTATAGTACAAGGCGGCATACATCAAGAATTACGTGATATCTCGATTAAAGGATTAACCGAAATTGGTTTTGACGGCTATGCCGTTGGCGGATTAGCGGTGGGTGAACCGAAAGCCGATATGCATCGTATCTTAGAAGGAACTTGTCCACAATTACCAGCTGATAAACCACGTTATCTAATGGGTGTTGGTAAACCTGAAGATTTAGTTGAAGGTGTTCGTCGTGGTATTGATATGTTTGATTGCGTGATGCCAACTCGTAACGCACGTAACGGGCATCTGTTTGTTACTAATGGGGTCATTAAAATCCGTAATGCAAAATATAAAGATGACACTACCCCACTCGATCCTGAGTGTGATTGTTACACCTGTAAAAATTACACTAAATCTTATCTTCATCATTTAGACAAATGTGGAGAAATATTAGGGGCACGACTCAATACCATTCATAATTTACGTTATTATCAACGCTTAATGGCTGAAATTCGTGAAGCGGTTGCTAATCAACGTTACGAAGCATTTGTCATCGAGTTTTACCAAAGAATTGGCAAAACCCCCGCTCCTTTCACAAAATAAAAATTATCATTATAATTTTTAGGGGTAACTATTGACACATCGAGGTTAGCGCAGTATTATGCGCATCCTAACGGCGAGTAGCGCAGCTTGGTAGCGCAACTGGTTTGGGACCAGTGGGTCGGAGGTTCGAATCCTCTCTCGCCGACCAATTTAAATAAAAAAGCCAGCTCATTGAGTAGGCTTTTTTTATTATCTCTTTTATTATTTTTTATTACAAACTAGCTCGTGATTTTATGATCGGTAAAAACTCCGTGCTTTCTGATTTAATTGGCTCCCCATTTTTTAATTTATTTAGCAATAACGCCGCTGTGTATTCGCCAATTTGTTTAGACGGTAACGCAACAGTGGTTAACGGCGGAAAGCAGACTTCACTAAACTCATTATCACCAAAACCGCTGACTGCCAATTGATAAGGAACTCGAATATGTCGCCGTTGACACTCATATAGCACACCGCAAGCTAATTCATCGGTGGTACAAATTAACGCATCAACCTCAGACCAGTTTAACAAAATATCGGCAAGCAACTGTGCGCCGGTACTAAAGTTCGCTGGTTTGGCTGCATGAATGATACGATGAGTCGGCAAGTGATAATTGAGCATCGCTTTATGCCAACCATGTAAACGCTGTTGAAATAGATGATATTGCTGATTTGCACAAAGTAAGGCAATATTTCGATACCCTTTATTAATCACATGCTCTGTTAATTTATACATCGCTAAACTATCATCATAGCCAACATCGACATCGATTGATTCATCATATTTTTTACCAATATTCATTACGGTGATTGTTTTATTTTGAACAATTTTTTTTATAAGTTCATCATTTTCAACATAAAACAACAAGACAGCTTCAAGATTATGGCTATAAAGTGTCTCTAATAATTGGGACTCTTGTTTATGGTAATGATAAGATTCAATGATAAGCGTGGTATACCCCTCTTTAGCTAACTGTGTCTGTAGCGAATCAAGCAATATTCTTACAGAATAATCATAAATTCGAGTGGTAATAACGGCAATCACTCGATTGGCGCTGGCTGATGCTAATAAACTGGCGGCGACATTCGGCTTGTAGCCCAATGTCTCAACAGCTAATTGAATTTTATGTCGAAGCTTATCTGATACCCTTTCCGGCGTGCGTAAAGCCCGAGAGACCGTCATTGTTCCCACGCCAGCATATTTAGCAACATCAAATAAAGTAATCTGCCCTGTATTTCGACGTTTTTTAGTATCCTGCATCTTTCATCCCGATTGAATTTGATTTATATATTCATTTACGCATACAATTTTTTTTGTAAAGATAGTACGATTACTCAATAATCATCTACAATGCATCAAGCAGTCTATAGCTAAATTCTGACTTTTTTCTTTCTAATTCTAGTATGTCAAAGCGGAATAGTTTAGAATTAATACATTAAAAATGTTATCTATGTCACACAATCAAAGAAAATTTTTCTAACTTTGATAGCGCTATCACATTTCTGACAATTTTTGATTTCTATTATTACTTAATATGATAATTTTCTAACCGATTATCAAAATGATTAACGGCCTTAATGGAGGTAAAATGTTAGGTACATGGTTAACTAATGAAACAGTCAATGTTGTTGATTCAGTCGAAGATTGGCAAGAAGCGATAACACTTTGTGCTGAGCCATTATTAAAGAATAAAACAATTACATCAGATTATATTAAGGCTATTTTTGAACTACACAAATCAATAGGACCTTATTATGTATTGGCACCCGGAATTGCAATGCCTCATGCAAGGCCAGAACAGGGCGTAAACCAATTAAGCCTATCGATGTTACTAGTTAAAGAAGGCGTTAAATTTAATTCAGAAGAAAACGATCCAGTCTATTTAATCATTCTATTAGCCGCTAAGGATAGTACCAGCCATATCGAAATGTTAACTCAATTGGCGGCACTGTTTGGCGAATCTGACGATATCCAGAAAATTTTCAATGCACAAAATCGTGATGAAATTTTGGCGGTTATCAAACAATATTAATTTCCAACGTATAAGTAAAAGGATAAACAATATGAAAATTATGGCAGTTTGTGGCTCAGGCCTTGGTAGTAGTTTTATGGTAGAAATGAATATCAAAAAAGTACTCAAAAAACTAAACATTGATGCAGAAGTCACTCACGCTGATCTAGCGTCAGCAACACCCGATCAAGCTGATTTGTTCGTGATGACAAAAGATCTAGCTACCAGCTCAGGAATTCCAACCGAAAAATTAGTAGTATTAAATAATATTATTGATATCAACGATTTGGAAAAGAAACTCGTTGAACATTTTGCCAAAAACTAAGCAAATTTTGAGGTGTTACTATGATTCAGGAAATAGTAAAATTTATTGTTGATATCCTAAAAGTTCCAGCGGTACTTGTTGGTTTAATCGCAATGGTAGGATTATTGGCTCAGCGTAAATCGTTTGCCGATACGGTTAAAGGAACCATTAAAACTATTTTAGGTTTCTTGGTATTAGGCGGTGGTGCAACAGTACTCATTAGTGCCATTACCCCATTAGGCTTAATGTTTGAACAAGCATTTGAACTACAAGGAATTGTTCCCAACAATGAAGCCATTGTTTCAATGGCATTAAATGAGTATGGCACAGCAACTGCTTTAATTATGGCGTTTGGCATGATTGCAAATATTATCGTTGCTCGATTTACTCGTTTAAAATACATCTTTCTAACTGGTCATCATACTTTTTATATGGCTTGTATGATTAGTATTATTCTAACTGTCTCAGGGTTTAAAGATTGGCAATTAGTCTTTACTGGCGCATTAGTTTTAGGGCTAATTATGGCGTTTTTCCCAGCTTTAGCTCAACCACAAATGCGCAAAATTACTGGTAATGACGATGTCGCGTTTGGTCACTTTGGTACACTAGGTTATGTCTTAGCTGGTTGGCTTGGAATGGCAGTTGGAAAAGGATCTCGTTCAACCGAAGAGATGAATTTGCCAAAAAACTTAAGCTTCTTACGTGACAGTTCAATTTCAATCTCGTTAACCATGATGATTATCTATCTCATTTTAGCTGTATTTGCCGGTTCAAATTATGTTGAAAGCAATCTTAGCAGTGGTGATAATTATTTAGTTTATGCCATCATTGAGGCGATTACTTTTGCAGCGGGTGTCTTTATCATACTGCAAGGCGTACGCCTAATTCTTGCCGAGATTGTCCCTGCATTTACAGGATTTTCAGAAAAATTAGTCCCGAATGCCAAACCAGCTTTAGATTGTCCTGTCGTATTTCCTTATGCCCCTAATGCCGTATTAATTGGCTTTTTATTCAGCTTTTTAGGTGGATTAGTCGGATTATTTGTTCTAGGTCAACTTAACGCTGTACTGATTTTACCGGGCGTGGTTCCACATTTCTTCTGTGGTGCAACTGCTGGCGTGTTTGGTAATGCAATGGGTGGACGTCGAGGCGCAATGCTTGGCGCATTTGCTAATGGTTTATTAGTGACATTCTTACCTGTGGTATTATTACCTGTGTTAGGATCACTTGGTTTTGCCAATACAACGTTTTCTGATGTCGATTTTTGTGGTGTAGGCATTTTACTTGGTAATATGGCAAAATGGTTTAATAAAGATGTTATCATGATGATTATTGTTGGTATCTTCGCTTTATTAGTTGTGTATAACTATGTAGCTAAACCGAAAAGCGATACCCATAATGATTAATAGATAATATTGTATAGATTAAAATCCATCTAATTTGCCAGACTAATCAGTCTGGCAATTTTATAAAAATAGTCATTGTATAGTTGTTTTTTAAAGGAATAAAAAATGAATGATAACCAACAAAATGGAATTTATGTCACTGAAGATATTTATCTAAAAACCGCAACGGCTTATTATGCTAATATCACATTATTGATTCAAATCGTATTTTGTTCAGTCAATTTATGGCATGGCCAAACAAATGCGAGTCAGATACGGCTAACTTTTTAGCAGATTGTTTTATTAAACATCAACGAGATGAAACTAAAACCTATGTTATTTTAAATAATAACATACCAGTTGGATTACTTTCCTTTAACCATATTGATAAAAGCAATAAAACAGCTTATATAGGCTATTGGCTAGATAGCAAAGCACAAGGAAAAGGCTTTATTACGCAAGCCGTCCAAGCACTAACACATTATTATGCTGAAAAAAAATTTATTAAACGGTTTGTAATAAAATGCTCAGTAGCTAATTTAAAAAGCAACCAAGTTGCTCAGCGTTGTGGTTTTGATTATGAAGGAACACTTAAACAAGCAGAATATCTTAATGGCAACTATTATGATCAAAATATTTATAGCTTAATTTCAAGTTATATCTAAGTTTAAAAAAATAAACCGACAATAGTCGGTTTATTAAATGTATTTATTAAGGAATATATTTCAATTGATGATATAACCATACACAATTAATGCAGTTATAACGATTAAAGTTCCACAAGCAATAACGTATTGTGTTTTGACACGATATCTTTTCATTTCACCAAGTGAAAGCTCTTTATTATGATTTTTTCTGTGATAATAGTAGTACAAAGGTAAACCTATCAATGTCAAACAGATTGAAGCAATACCGTTTACAGTTTGATAAATCAACATACCATAAATAACATAAGCTGCTCCGCTTATAGCCACAATGGGAATAATTGGATAACCGATAACTTTATAAGGCCTAGGCACGTCAGCATATTTTTTTCTGGCAATAATCACGCCAACAAAAGTAAGTAGATAAAATACCCAAATCGCAAACATTGAAATCTCAGATAACCGATCAGCATCTAGTAATATTGAATACAAAAACGAAAAAATGACCAAAACAATAATGGCATTAACCGGAGAACGGCTATCTTCATCAATAGTACTTAAAAAACGTGCTCCAATAATCGTACCTCGTTCCGCCATACTAAACATAGTTCGCGATAACGTCATGATATAACCATTGATACCGCCTAAAATTGAAACCATAATGCCAACTGCAACTAAATTACCACCTAAATGTCCAAACATTCGTTGTGAAGCCACCGCAGATGCATCGTGTCCAAGCGTAACCATCTCTTTTACAGGAAATATTTTGAATAATGCAATATTAATACAGGCATAAACTATTACTAAAAATATAATGCCGAGAATAATGGCTTTGGGTAACACTCTTGATGGATTACGAATTTCACCAGCAACGGACGCTACTTGCGCCCAACCATCATAAGCAAACAAGGTTGCCAATATTGCTACTGCAAATGGCGCAGTAGTTTCAATTCCTTGGCCGCTTGAACTAAATAATGCAACTTGACCATTACCTTTCCATAATCCAAATATTGCTAACAACAAAATTGGAATGAGTTTACAAAAAGTAGCGATGGTTTGCAGATATCCAGCTTGTTTAACCCCTATTGAATTGATACATGCAATGAACCCCAAAACCCCAGCACTAACCGCCAATCGATAAGAATCATTGATATCAAATAATAAACAACAAACTGAGCTAAAATATCCTACCAATGCGCCTACTAATGATGGCGCAAATAAAACGGTTATCATCCAACCATATAGATGTGAAACTTTTGCACCATAAATCTTTTCTAAATAAACTAACATGCCACCTGTTTTCGGGAACATAACGCCCAATTCACAGAGTGTTAAACCACCACAAATAGAAAAAGCACCACCGATTATCCAAGCTAACAATGCAAAATTATAATCCCCAGCTACTTCTAGTACCGCTGGCGGTTTCATAAAGGCACCAGCCCCTAAAACCATTCCAACAACTAGTGATAGTGCAGAAAGTAAACCCAAATCTTTCCGCAAATTATTCTCTAAATTGTGCTCAGACATAAACAACCCCTTAAATCTATCAATTAAGCAAGCAAAATTGGCTTATGATAGGGTTTTATTTATAAAACACAAGAAAGATTATTCTTAATCTAAAAAAAGTCATACAAGTTATAAAATAGTTAACATTCTGTTTAATAAAAAAGTCAGCATAAAGCTGACTTTTAACAATTCAATGATAATGATAATGATTATTTTTTCTTCATTTTCATATCGATAACCATACGACCACGAATTTTACCCGCTTTCATTTCATCAATCATATTATTGATATCTTCAAATGGGCGTTTTTCAACTATTGGCACAACTTTACCTTCAGCACTAAAACGAAATGCTTCGGCTAAATCTTCACGTGTACCAACTAGCGAACCTAAAACTTGAATACCATCTAAAACTGTCTTAGGAATACTTAAATCCATTGTTTCAGAAGGGAGACCTAATGCAACAACACGACCTAATGGACGAACAGAACCTATAGCCTGATTAAATGCAGTTTTAGTAACTGAAGTCACAACTGCACCATGAACACCACCACCTGTATGCTCTTTAATATAGGCACCAACATCTTCCACCTTTTTAGGATTAACAACTAAATCAGCGCCAAGTTTTTTACACAATTCTAACTGGCTATCACTGTTACTAATAGCAACAACTTTGTTATTAAAAACATTCTTACCATATTCAATAGCCAACGTTCCAAGGCCACCAATTCCAAATACTGCGAGCCATTGACCTGGTTTAGTATCAGCTACCTTAATTCCTTTATAAGTGGTAACCCCCGCACAAGTTACACTTGTTGCTTGAGCTGGATCTAATCCATCAGGGACTTTTACCGCATAATCAGCTTTAACAATACATTGCTCAGCCATACCGCCATCAACAGTATAACCAGAATTTAATGCACTACGACAAAATGTTTCGTTACCGGAAATACAATATTCACAAGTACCACAACCTGCATGGAACCATGCAATACTGACACGATCACCAACTTTCAAGCTTTTTACATCAGGCGCAATTTTAGTCACGATACCGACACCTTCATGACCAATTACACGACCAGGTTTTTTACCGAAATCTCCAGCTGCAACATGAAGATCGGTATGACAAAGTCCACAATATTCAACCTCAACTAAAGCTTCCCCCGCTTCTAAAGGACGTACAGGAATATCTTTAATTTCAACTTGACCATCGCACTCTTGTCTAATAACTGCAGCTTTCATTTGTTTCTCCTAGATAATTACAATTTAAAAACATAACTGCTTTTATTTTAGCCTATTTATTTAGAAAAAATATGCGCTATTTCACAATTATCAATAAAAATGAGAATTATTTTTAATTTATTGTGTATATGCGATATTTACCCTAAACATCTAAAAAAACTGGTGATCATAAAAATTCTACAAGTTAGCCTCGCGAGTAAATATATAACTAAAAGTAATATAAATATGCGATATCGGCATTTCTCAACTTTACTAAAAATTTTTATAGTTAAATCCTAAAAATTTTCATTGTTATAAATACCGAAAATATGGTGACAACAAGGAGCATACATGAAATTATTCAATATTAAACAGATATTTATTATAGGACTACTGTCAATTTTGTTGCCATTTTATTCGGTGGCGGATGAAAAAACACCACAACGAGGTGGAACACTAGTTGTCCATTATTCTGGAGAACAAAGGGTTCTAAACCCTGCTTTACGTGCATCAACGGGTGTATATGAAGTATCAGGAAAAGTAGTTGAATCATTAGTTGATCTCGATGCAGATGGCCAAATTGTTCCTGTTCTTGCTACATCATGGACTTCCTCACCGGATGGAAAAACAATAACATTTAAATTACGTGAAGGCGTCAAATGGCACGACGGTAAACCATTTACATCACAAGATGTGAAATATAATGCACTAGAGTTTTGGAAAAAAAGATTAAATTTCTCAACTACATTACAACTTAATTTAACCTCTGTCGATACACCTGATGACCATACAGTGGTATTCAATTATTCTCGTCCAATGCCATTAGATTTACTATTAAGAGCTTTAGTTGATCTTGGCTATGTTGTTCCCAAACATTTGTACGAAGGCACCGATGTATTAAATAATCCTTATAACACAGCACCAGTAGGGACTGGGCCATTCAAGTTCGTTGAATATCAACGAGGACAACATATTATTGTTGAACGCAATGCTGATTATTGGCGAAAAGGATATCCTTATTTAGATAAAATAATCTGGCGCATTATTAACGATAACTCTTCAGCATCAGCTGCACTTGAAAGTGGACAAATTGATTTAAGTGCATACTCAAAATTAAGCCTTGCTGATATTAATCGATTCAAACAAAACTCAAAATTTGAAGTTTTAACAAAAGGTTCTCAAGCAAATATTTTCAATAATACTTTAGAATTTAACTTCCGCAATCCGATCATTGCTAACCTAAACGTTCGCAAAGCAATTGTTCAATCACTCGATATTCCTTTCTTCATCGATGACTTTTTATACGGATTTGGTAAGCCTGCAACAGGTATTATTCCATCATCAAACGTTTTTTACCCTAAAGACAGTAAAATTGTTTACCCTTTTGATAGAGAAAAAGCTGAACAATTATTAGATGAAGCGGGTTATCCACGAAAAGCTGACGGCACTCGTTTTACCTTAAAATTAGTCCATATTAATAATGGTGAAGATGTTCCACTTTTTGCAACATTTATCCAACAATCTTTAGCTGAAGTCGGCATTAATGTGGTTATCGTTAATCTCGACACTGCTGGCGCTTTAAATGCCGTTTATAAACTCCACGATTTTGATATTGCAACAGGGTGGCACCAATATAGAGGCGATCCAGCAGTATCGACAACTGTTTGGTTACGTTCTGGCAGTCCTGAAGGAGCGCCTTGGACAAATCAATATGGCTGGAAATCAGATGCTGTCGACCAATTAATCGATAGTGCCGCAACTGAAATAGATCCAGTCAAACGTAAAGCACTTTATGGTCAACTAGTTGATGTCGTGAATACTGAACTACCACTCTGGTTCGCAACAGAACGTGAATTCATCTCAGTGATTAATAACAAAGTACACAATCATCATAATACAGCACGTTGGCCATCAAGTAGTTGGTTTGATGTTTGGATAGAACACTAAGTTAAGGTGAAATGATGACGCATATACTGACTTTAGCACTTAGACGATTATTAACCACGATTCCAGCACTGGTTATCATACTAATTGCGCTATTTTTATTATTGCAATTGGCGCCTGGCGATACAGTGGATGCTTTACTTGCCCAAATTGGTGGTGCCGAGTCAAGCGTTATTGATGAAATGCGTCATCATTATGAACTTGACCAATCAACAAGTTCAAGATTAATCAATTATTTATGGCGATTAGTTCATTTAGATTTGGGGCAATCAGCAATATATAATAAGCCAGTTAGCCATATGATCTTAGAACGTTTACCGGCTACATTACTATTGATGGTTTGCGCAATGTTCTTAGCGTTTACCTTCGGTACAATCCTTGGCATTTTATCCGCTCAAAAAGTGAATCGTTGGCCAGATACATTAATTTCAATATTGGGACTTATTTTTTATTCAACACCTTCATTTTGGTTAGCTCTCATGGGAATTGTCTTCTTCTCAATTTATTTGAATTGGCTACCACCTAGTGGGTTTGGCAGTATCGGCGAATCATTAACGGGTATTTCAGCATTTTTTGATATTGCATGGTATTTAATCTTGCCAACTACCACCCTAGCTTTAGTTTATCTAGCAATCTATTTACGCATTATGCGCGCTTCATTACTTGAAGTATCGACCTTAGACTTTGTAAAAACAGCTAAAGCAAAAGGATTAAGTAGCCGCCAAATACTGGTTAATCACATACTACGTAACGCCATGTTACCAATGATAACACTAATCGGTCTACAAGCAGGCACCATGTTAGGCGGTTCGGTGGTTATTGAAACCATTTTTGCTATTCCAGGATTAGGACGACTTGCCTATGATTCTGTAGTACAAAGAGATCTAAACACTTTACTTGGCGTAGTATTTGTTTCAGCAATACTCGTTATCATTATTAATTTTATTGTCGATATGCTTTACGCAAAGCTCGATCCACGCATTACAGGACATTAATGATGGCGATATTAAAAGACTATTTCCGTAGCCCAATTGCTAGAATTGGTACAATTTTACTGTTATTAATTATCATAATTGCATTAAGCGCAGATTGGTTTTTTCCTGGCAATCCGCTTCGCTTAGCTGGTCGCCCCTTACAATGGCCTTTTACAAATCCTAAATTTATCCTGGGAACAGATCAGGCAGGAAGAAATATCGCTGCCCAGCTTTTTCATGGTGCAAAAGTATCACTGATTATCGGACTGATCTCAACATTCATAGCAATTATTATTGGTGTGGTTATTGGTGCTATTTCAGGATTCTACGGAAGATGGGTTGACGACATACTGATGCGCCTTACAGAAGCATTCCAGATTTTACCTAACTTTTTACTATTACTCGTTGCTGTTGCGGTATTTGGTTCAACAATCAATATTGTGGTGATTGCAATTGGTGTTGTTTCTTGGCCACCCGTTGCAAGGTTAACTCGAGCAGAATTTTTATCATTACGCACTCGTGAATTTGTACAGGCGGGAAAAACCATAGGCATGAGCTCAACTAGACTCATGTTTAAAGAGATTTTACCAAACGCATTACCGCCAGTAATTATGTATGCCAGTGTTATTTTATCAACCGCGATATTAATGGAAAGTGCGCTAGCTTTTTTGAGCCTTTCCGATCCCAATATTTCATCATGGGGGAATCTGGTCGGTAATGGGCGACTAGTATTACGTCAACAATGGTATGTTTCAGCTATTCCTGGCATTGCAATATTGCTAACCGTTTTATCTGCATCATTAGTTGGACAAGGAATAAATGATGCACTCAATCCAAGGTTAAAAAAACGATGAATCAAAAAAGACTATCAATTAAAAATTTAACCCTAGATTTGCCTCATGGTTCGGATCGGAAATACGCGGTTAATGATGTATCACTAAATCTTTATGCTAACGAAATCCTATGTATTGTTGGTGAAAGTGGTTCGGGTAAATCTTTATTATCCAATGCAATCATGGGATTATTACCTGACGGTATTATTGCTTCTCAAGGTGAGATTGATTTCGACGGAAACAACTTACTCACTTACCATGATGAACAAATGCGTAAAATTCGTGGTGCGCATATTGGTATGGTTTTCCAAGACCCGATGACTGCGCTAAATCCATTAAAAACCATCGCTAATCAAATTAGTGAAATGTTCACTATCCACACTAAGTTAACTAAACAAGAGATAAACCAAAAAGTTATCCAATTATTAACGGATGTGCAAATGCCCAATCCGCAGTCTGTTGCTAAAGCTTATCCACATCAACTTTCTGGTGGTCAGCGTCAACGAGCCATGATTGCTATGGCATTAGCATTAGAACCCGCTATTTTGATTGCTGATGAACCAACAACAGCTTTAGATGTCACAACTCAAGCATGCATATTGAAATTGATACGTGAACTACAATCACGTAAAGGTACCGCTGTATTATTCATTACTCATGATTTTGGTGTAGTTGCTGATATTGCAACTCGTATTGCGGTTATGCAGAAAGGAAAACTTGTTGAGCAAGGCTTAGCGAGTGACGTGTTAAATTCGCCAACACATCCTTATACACAAGCGTTAATAGCAGCTGTCCCTCCCCTTACTCCTGGAGATGTTCAACGTATTAATAAAGAGATTATTCTTGAAGTGAACAACCTATCAAAAACCTATCACAACCATAGCTTTTTTAAGCAAAACCGACGTACAACCTATGCGGTTAATAATGTTAGCTTTAAGTTACATAAAGGGAGTACTTTAGGCGTTGTGGGAGAAAGCGGCTCAGGTAAATCAACGTTAGCCAGATGCATTATTAAATTATTAGAAATAGACAGCGGTCAAATCAACTTTGAAGATGTAGATATTGCCAATTTAAAAGGGAAAAAACTTAAACAATATTCACGCCATATTCAGATGGTCTTTCAAGATCCCTATGCCTCATTAAATCCACGTCGAAAAGTCGGCGATCAAGTTACGATTGGACCAATACTTCACGGAACAAACAAACACGAAGCAGTCAAAAGAGCAAAAGCGTTATTCAACATGGTGGGATTGGAAAGCGAGGCATTAAACCGTTATCCTCATGAATTTTCAGGAGGACAAAGGCAACGAATAGGCCTTGCTCGAGCATTAGCATTAGAGCCGAAAATATTGATTGCTGATGAACCGGTATCGGCGCTTGATGTTTCAGTTCAGGCACAAGTTCTTGAACTATTAACGCAATTACAAAAAAAGCTGGATTTAACGGTTCTATTTATCACCCATGACCTGCGAGTTGCTGCACAAATTTGTGATCATATTATTGTAATGAAATCAGGAAAAATCGTCGAGCAAGGTATCGCATCACAAGTCTTTCTAAATCCGACAGCATCTTATACCAAAGATCTACTTGATGCGGTTCCTGGTAAAGGATGGAATCCACATCGATTAATTGATATGTCTCCCGCTATTCATATTTAAGGAGTGAATATAATGACAACACTTAGTCCACAAATTGATCATGTTGTAATCACCGTATCAGATCAGCTCGATCAAGCAAATTCTCAATATCAAAAACTGGGATTCACAACAACCCCTAGAGGACACCATTCACTAGGAACAAGTAACAATTTAGCGATATTTACGACCACATATCTTGAGCTTTTAGGTTTTGAACCTCAAAATGCGGGTAAAGTAGATAAAAGTTGGTGTTTTGATGACGGGCTAACTGGGTTGGTTTTCAAAACCAAAGATGCCAACAAACTTTATCAACAACTTGTTAGCCAAGGTATAAAAGTTGAGGGTGACGGTCCAAAATCCTTTTTTAGACCTGTCGAATTAAATGATGGCACTAAACCAGAGGCGTGTTTTAAAACCGTCAGATTAGACCCTTCCTATACACCAAATGGACAGATCTTTTTTTGCGACCAACTGACTCCGGAACTGGTTTGGCGTAAAGAGTGGCAAACGCACCCAAAT
The DNA here is from genome assembly GCF_026536845.1 of Gilliamella sp. B3023. Taxonomy (NCBI): domain Bacteria; kingdom Pseudomonadati; phylum Pseudomonadota; class Gammaproteobacteria; order Orbales; family Orbaceae; genus Gilliamella; species Gilliamella sp. B3023. The sequence continues at coordinate 65,558 of NZ_JAFNNH010000001.1, read as the reverse complement.
GGTGTAATAAATATTAATCAAGTCATTATTGAAGCTCAAAAACCCCGTTCCTCAATTAAATTGCTTGAAAAAACTTTCCCTTCAGCAAACATTATCGAAATTGACGGAGGCGTACGTCTAAAAGCTGAAGATAAAATTATTGATTACCTTACACCAAATGCAATACAGCATCTTTTTGGCTCGTCAGTAAGTAAAGCGAATAACGACCAAGATCGTAAAGTTGCTTTAGGCTTCACAACAAAATCATTAGCGCAAACCCAACAAGCACTAGAAAAAGGAAAAATTAAATACAATTTACAAAATGATACGATTATCGTACCTGCCAGTGAAACATATGGTGTAGTTATGATTTTTAGCCAATTATAAATAGGAACTATGAGTATGAGTAAAATTTTATTTATAGGTAGTGGCCATATGTCTGAAGCGATTATTAGAGCGCTAATAAAAAATAAAGCATATGAACCCCAAAATATATTAGTAAACGATATTGTTAAACCTCGCTTAGATTATTTACATTCAACTTATGGAGTTACTCCAACTGGCAAAATCATCAATGCAGATATTATTGTATTGGGGGTTCGACCTCAAGATGCATGGAGTGACATCGTTCAACAATTGGATGTTAAAGATACTATTATTATTTCAATTATCGCTGGGATCACAATCGCCCAAATAAAACAATCCTTAAAAGTTGATCTTCCTGTTATTAGAACGATTCCAAATACACTTACCGATACAGGTTTTGGTTATTCAGGTATTGCTACCGACGAGAATGATCAGGCTGTTGCAAAACAAAAGTCCGTCACCCAATTCTTCAAAAGTTTTGGTAAACTTGAATATATTGACGAATCACTGCTTGATATTTTTACTGGCTATGCTGTTGCAGGACCGAATTATATTTATTATTTTTATGAATCGTTAGTTGATGCTGGAGTTTTAGTTGGATTGCCCCGAGATATGGCCAAACGTATTGCGATCGAAAATTTACACGGCGCAGCCTCAATGCTTCAATTAAGTCAAAAACATCCAAGACAATTGCTTGATATTAATAACTCGCCAGCCGGAGTTGGAATACATAGTTTGTATGAACTAAATAATAGTGATTTTGCAGCAGGGTTACAACGAAGCGTGAAAGCTGGAGTCATTCGAACTATTGAGCTGGGAAAAAGCAGTAAAATAAGCTAAATATAACTGTTGAGGAACTTAAAAACCCCGCTCCTCAACTTTTTTTTATTATCTATTAAATGTTAAGAGATATCTTTTGCTATATATTTTTGGCTATTATTATTGATTAATAAAAATAGCCCAATCAATGCACCTAACACAAATAATCCAACAACATAAATAGCGGGCGCCATTTTACTCACAAAATCACTAAAAAATGAGATTAGTAATGGCGTTAAGCCACCAGCTATGGCATAAGCCATATTAAATGAGAACGACACACCGCTATAACGCACCTGAGTTGGAAACACTTTAACCATAAAATAAGCAAAAGAACCGACAATTCCAACACTAAAACCTGCTAATGAATAAGTGATAAATAGAAGATTCGGATTATCGAGTGATAGATAAAATATAGCAATCATGATAGCAGCCACGATACAACCAACAACAAGTACTTTGCCCATCGAAAACTTATCCATCATCATACCGTAAAATGTACAACTGATAATCAGTCCGATGATAGCTAATATATTCCCTTGCAAAGCTTCGATTGCTGAATAACCAAATTGCTTTTGTAACAAAATTGGCGTCATTAACATTATCACCATAATACCCGCTGACAACACCCAAGTAAGTAGCATCGATAAAATTGTTTGGGGTAAATATTGGGTAATCACAGTAATTACTGGCAACTTTCTTGATAATTCTTGATTTTTACGCTTTTGAATTTCAAGAAAAATCGGCGTTTCTTTTAGCCAACGACGTAGATACATAGCGATTAAACCGAAAATACCGCCGATAATAAATGGAATTCGCCATCCCCACTCATTCATTTGTTCTACCGAGATACTTTTACTCATTATTGTCGATACCAGTGAACCAAGCAGGATACCTAAACTTAATCCACTAGTTAAAATACCACACGCTAGACCTATTTTATTTTTAGGAACATGTTCGGCAACAAATGTCCATGCTCCAGGAACTTCACCACCAACGGCAAGTCCTTGGCATAATCGCATCATTAACAGTAATAATGGCGCAAAAATACCGATATTGGCATAAGTTGGTAGACAGCCAATAAATAATGTTGGTAAAGCCATTAATAGGATGCTAAGTGTAAACATTCTTTTGCGGCCAAATATATCACCAAAATGAGCCATCACAATACCACCAAAAGGGCGAATCAAATAGCCGGCAGCAAAAATGCCAAAAGTCTGAACTTGACTTAACCATGTAGGCATATTAGTCGGAAAAAATAAATGGCTAATCGTTATTGAAAAAAAGACAAAAATAATAAAATCATAAAACTCTAATGCGCCACCTAACGCTGAAAGCGCTAAGGTTTTATAATCCTGATTATTTAATGTTCTCACATTTTTGGAAATTGCAGAATTTGGCATAATCATCCTTGTAAATAATTGTTTACAATCAGTCTAGTAAATTGTACTACTATACAAGAACTAACTGTTATTTAAAAGAAAATATCTAAAAGTGAACAAAAATCAAAACTAGCACTAAATGATTAATAGTTAGTCATACAAATACCTACAATAACAAAATCTTAACAAATGGAGAGTTCTAAAATGGCAACAAAACGCATTTCTCGAGGAAAATTCAACCGTATGCAACAATTATCTAACCAAGATGGCGTAATTGCAGCATTAGCAATCGATCAGCGTGGTTCAATGGTAAAAATGATGCAAAATGCCGTTGGTCAAGAGCGTTATCACATTGACATGGTTTATGAATTTAAAGAGCTTGTTTCTCAGGAATTAACCAAATATGTTAGTGCCATTTTGCTTGATGAAGAACTTGGTTTCAAAGGTATGGCTGCTAAAAATAAAAATGCTGGCTTAATCATGTCTTATGAAAAAACTGGTTATGATGCCAATACTCCCGGTCGTTTACCCGATATTTTGCCTGAAGATTCACTGCAACGTTTATTGAAAAAAGGTGCTGATGCAGCAAAAGTCCTTGTTTATTATAATCCGGATGATCCTCAAGATATCTTAGATAAAAAACATGCCTTTTTAGAACGTTTAGGCAATGAAGCGAGAGCCGCTGATATTCCGGTATTTGTCGAACCAATTGTCTATGATAATGTGGTGACTGATGATAAAAGCCCTGAATTTGCCAAAATCAAACCTCAAAAAGTGATCAAAACTATTGAGGAATTTACTAAAGATCACTATTACATCGATATCTTAAAAGTAGAAGTGCCAGTTCTATTTAAAAATGTTGAAGGATTTAACGACAATAATCCAGTTGTATATTCCCAAAAACAAGCTGCTGAATATTTTAAACAAGCAAGTGACGCTGCTACACGCCCATTTATCTACTTAAGTGCGGGTGTACCAACCAAAACTTTCCATGAAGAGCTTATTTTTGCTGGCGAACATGGCGCTAAATACAGTGGTATTTTAGGCGGTCGTGCAACTTGGTTTGAAGGCGTAGCAGCATATGCTAACGGCGGTAAAGATGGCTTAAAACGTTGGCTAGATACAACTGGTCGTGAAAATGTTGAGCACCTTAACAAAATCTTAAAACAATACGCAACACCTTGGTATGATGTGTATGGTGGCAAAGATAAGATTGAAATTATTGATCCTGTGTTAAGCAATTAATTGATTATTTTTTTGAAATTTATAACGAAGATTTAATACAAAAAAGAGTACAAGTTTTCTTCCTGCTTGTACTCTTATAATTAGCAATTAATTAGCTGATTACTTTTTGATACTCCTGCAAATATATCCAATTAGATAGCTTTATCAAAAAATAAATTTACTTTACTTTTTTCAGACATGGATTCTAAATATTCTCTGATTTTAGTTGGAAATTTAAGTCCTTTAACACATGTTAAATTGCGTAATACTGGAAACAAACAAATATCATCCCAAGATAATAAGCCATTACATGCATTAGGTGAAGTAATTAAAGATTCAAGTTGAGTGAATAAATCAGCAACCTTAGCGATTAACGAATCAGTCTGAGCAAGACATTCATCAAACGATCCCATCTTTTTGCTCTTATTTGTGACAAAATTATCAATAGCATCTTGAGTAGCAAATTCAGCTAAACCAAGTTTGATATAACGCGGACACTCTAACTTATAGTCATATTGTTGAAGTTGTTTTATCAATGCTTCAATTTTTGGATTTTTAGGTCCTGTTAAAATAGGGCTACCGCCATAATTGCTATCGATATAAGCAACAATATCCAAACTTTCTGGCATATAGCTACCATCTTCTTTTTGTAAGATGGGTACCATTTTTTCGCCAATCATGCTTTCTGGTGATTTAGCATCATTACTTAGAAAAACATGCTGCTCAACCGGAATATTTTTCAAGCCAAAAATCATTCTTGCGCGGACACAAAAAGGACAGTGTTCATAAATAAATAATTTCATATTCGTCTCCTAAAACAATCAATGCCCCATAATAAAAAAGCCAAGACTAAAAACAGCACAAAAACCAATCCAGAGGAATAAAGCGCTTTAGCGTAACCAACCTTCACTACATTAATAAAAGGATAGGGATATTGATTAGTAAAATAACCTCTTGTGAAGATATAAATACCATAAATTAGCATTGACAAAAACGAGCCAACGATAATCTTGAAATGAATGCGTCGAAATGGCCCCCATATTAACCAACTTAATACGCCAGCAATAGGTAAAACGACATGTAAACTCTCATTAGTAAATTGTAATAATGTACTCGGTGGTTTATGAATACTTCTTAATATTAGATTATAGACAATAGCCGTTATAATTACTCCAACTAAACCATTTAATCGAATCACTTTAAATAAATATCGATTACAGTTTGGATTAAAGGCTAACCACAAACAGCTAAATGCCAACATGAGATTAGACAACACGGTAAAAAAACTGTAATAAAAAACCATTCTCCCGATAGGTGTTCCTGGTTGCCAAGGCCGAAGTCGTGTATGCCAATAAATATAAGTTTCAAGACCTATTACCAAAAAAGCATATAGCACAATAAAAAGATTAATATTTCGTTTCAGCATAACTTATTATAAAAAATAACTGATAGTGCAGTATATCGTAGGCTAAAGAAAAGATACAAAAGATTCTTCCAACATAAACTAAAGTGAATAGTTATTAGCAGTTAGTATATAATAGGAAAAATCGTCGAAAAAAGAGTTGGCTTTTAATGTCTGATAAAGAGATATCATCACAAAATAAAATATTAATTGAACAATTTTTAGACTCAATTTGGTTGGAACGAAATCTTTCTGAAAATACTATCGAATCTTATAAACTCGACCTGTTTGCTTTAAGCCAATCACTGCAATCACAGCAAGTTAATTTCATCACTGCTCAATCAATTAATTTGCAGGAATTTTTATTGCAACGCGTTAAAGATGGTTATAAAGCAAGTAGTTCAGCTCGTTTACTTAGTGCGACTAAACGTTTTTTTCAATATTTATATCAAGAAAATTATCGTACGGATGATCCATCAGCTATATTATCATCACCCAAATTACCCAAAAAGTTACCCAAAGATCTAACAGAATTACAGGTTGATGCTCTTCTTGAATCACCAAGTATTGATGATCCAATAGAATTGCGAGATAAAGCGATGTTAGAAGTGCTTTATGCAACAGGGCTACGCGTTTCGGAGTTAGTGAATCTAGAGATTAGCGATGTAAGCCTTAGACAAGGAGTAGTTAGAGTCGTTGGTAAAGGAAATAAAGAGCGTTTAGTTCCTTTGGGAGAAGAGGCTATTTATTGGCTTGAATACTATTTCAAATATGCGCGCAACGATCTTTTAAAAAATGGCCCTGTTGATGTTCTTTTTCCAAGTCGATTGGGTAAAAAAATGACACGACAGACTTTCTGGCATAGGATAAAATATTATGCCATACTAACGGGCATTAATATAGAAGCCCTTTCGCCTCATGTACTTAGACACGCTTTTGCAACGCATTTACTTAATCATGGTGCCGATTTGCGTGTTGTACAAATGTTACTTGGGCATAGTAGTTTATCAACTACACAGATTTATACACATGTTGCAACAGAAAGATTAAAACAGTTGCACAGCAAACATCATCCTCGCGCATAGCGGTTCAATAAACTAAGGATAATTGAATGAAAAAATTAGTAATCAGTTTAGGTTTAGCATTGATCTCAACTTCAGTATTAGCCTCTAACGCCGATATTACAAAAACAATGGAAAAGTTAGGTTTTTCTAGCAAAGAAATTACAATCGAAAATAACCCAATACAAGGGCTAAAAAGTGTTACCACACCTGATGGTATCTTTTATGTCACTGATGATGGTAAATTCTTAACTCAAGGGCCAATCTATAATCTTGAAGGCAGTGAACCAGTAAATATTGCCAACAGCAATAACTTAAAATTAATGAAATCAATTGAAAAAGATGCCATTGTTTATCAAGCTCCAAACGAACAATATGTTATCTCAGTTTTTACCGATTACACATGCCACTACTGTAAATTATTACACGAAAATATTGAGCAATATTTAAATGCAGGCATCTCAGTTCACTATTTTGCTTTTCCACGAGCAGGAGCAGATAGTGAAGTAGGTAAAAATATGCAATCCATTTGGAGTGTAGTTGATCGCAAAGCCGCTTTTGAAAATGCATATAAAGGTAATAAAATTTCACCTGCTAATAGCATGATCCCTTATGTAACACAGCAATTTAACGTTGGTAAAAAACTAGGTATTAGTGGAACACCAGCAATAGTATTACCTGATGGACAACTTGTCTCTGGTTACGTTCCGGCTGATAAATTAATCGAAATTTTAAAAAAGAAATCTAATAACTAGTACTGTATAATTTATAACCTTTAAATTATAGAATACAAAAAATTGTTAGCGCATACGCGCTAACATTCATCATATGAAAGCAGATAAATTAATACATCGTAAGTTACCCGAAACGCTACCAGAATTATCAAATGACATTCCGTTATTGTTGCAGCGAGTATATGCATTGCGCGGAATAACGTCTATGCAAGAACTAGACTATACCACTCGTAATCTATGTAACTACGACAATCTAGATGGGACCAATAAAGCTGTTGACATTCTTTATTCTGCAATGAAGAACAATGAGCGAATAATGATTGTTGGAGACTTTGATACCGATGGCGCAACCAGTACCGCATTAACGGTAAAAGCGTTAAAAAAAATGGGGTGTCAATTTGTCGATTATATTATTCCAAATCGTTTTGATGATGGATATGGCTTAAGTATTAACGTCGTAAAGAAAGCAATTTTACAAAAAGCGGATCTTATTATTACTGTTGATAACGGTGTTTCTGCTGTTGAGGCGGTTGAATTTGCAAAACAGTCGAATTTAACCGTCATTATTACCGATCACCACTTATGTCCAGAAAAACTACCTCCTGCGGATGCAATTATCAATCCTAATTTACCAAATTGCACTTTTCCTTCAAAACATTTAGCAGGTGTTGGTGTAGCTTTTTATTTTATGCTGGCATTACGGTCAAAATTACGCAAGGAAAACTGGTTCACCACACATAATTTAGAAGAATTTAATATTGCTAGCTTATTAGACTTAGTTGCCCTTGGCACTATTGCCGATGTGGTAAAACTCGACCTAAATAACCGAATACTAGTCCATCAAGGTGTTAGCCGTATCCGGGCAGGCTATTGTTGTGAAGGAATTAAAGCATTATTAAATATTTCCAGACGAGATCCCCTTACGTTCACCTCAACAGATCTTGCTTATTATATAGCCCCAAGACTAAATGCTGCTGGACGAATGGATAATATGTCTCTGAGCGTAGAATTATTGCTATGTGAAGACTATGATAGTGCAGTCAATCAAGCAGCCGATCTTGATACGCTTAATAGTGATCGAAAATTAATTGAGCAAACGATGTATCAAGAAGCTTTATCCCACGTTGAACAGATACATAAAACTTCTTTCCCTAATTCAATAGTGGTACATCATCCTGAGTGGCATCAAGGTGTTATTGGTATAGTCTCAGCACGATTGAAAGACAAATATTATCGTCCTGTGATATGTTTCGCTTCGACAGAAGATGGATTATTGAAAGGTTCTGGAAGATCAATAGATGGTATTCACTTACAAAATGTACTCTATGAATTGAATCAAAGATATCCAGATATTTTGGTTAGCTTTGGTGGTCATGCCATGGCTGCTGGATTAAGTATCCAAGAAAAAGATTTAGATAAATTTAGGGATCTTTTAGAAACAGTGATAACTGAGCAACTTGATTTGAAGGTACTTGAACAAACGATTGAAACCGATGGCGAGATAAATAACGGAGATTTTAATTATTCAATTGCAAAACTACTAAAAGACTCTGGTCCATGGGGTGAAGGATTTATCGAACCTACATTTGATGGCGAATTTATTATTCATCAGCAACGCATATTTGCTGAAAAACACCTTAAATTAGTATTAGAACCCAAAAATGGGGGACCAATAATTGAAGGGATCTGTTTTAATGTTAATTTAACAAAGTGGCCAGACCAAACGATAAAAGAAGCAAAAATTGTTTATCACTTAGATGTAAATGAGTTTCGAGGAAATCAAACCCTAAAATTAATGATAAGACATATTTGGCCTATCGCATAAGCGATTAAGATCGACTATAATTACTAGATTCTGTAAAATCAGATCAGTTAATCATAAAAATAAAATTAGCAATACAATAGTTTTATCATTAGTACATTTTATACAACATTAAGGACAAAAAATGCATATTCATATTCTTGGGATTTGTGGCACATTTATGGGCGGTATTGCATTAATAGCTCGTTCATTAGGTCACAAAGTAACAGGATCAGATAAAAATGTTTACCCACCAATGAGTACGCTGTTACAAAAAGAGCATATTGATATTATTGAAGGAGACGATCCATCACAATTAACACCAACTCCTGATCTAGTTATCATTGGCAATGCCCTATCAAGAGGAAATCCTTGTGTTGAATACATTTTGGACAATAACATTCCTTACGTCTCTGCACCACAATGGTTACATGATAATGTACTAAAAGACCGTTGGGTTATTGCTGTGGCAGGTACACACGGCAAAACAACAACGGCTGGAATGGTTAACTGGATTTTAGAAAAACAAGGCTATAAACAGGGTTTTGTTATTGGTGGTGTTCCGGGTAATTTTGAAGTATCAGCAAGATTAGGTGAAGGTAACTTCTTTGTTATTGAAGCAGACGAGTATGACTGTTCATTCTTTGATAAGCGCTCTAAATTCATGCATTATTGTCCAAAAACACTGATTATGAATAATTTAGAGTTCGATCATGCAGATATTTTTGATGATCTTAGTTCTATCCAAAAACAGTTCCATCATCTAGTTCGTTTAGTACCAAGTAAAGGATTGATAATTTCTCCTCAAGAAGATGTCAATTTAAAACAAGTATTAGCAAAAGGTTGTTGGAGTAAACAATCTTTTACCGAATCTGAAGACGGTTGGTTAGCGAAAAAGATTGCTAATGATGCTAGTCAGTTTGATGTTTATTACAACAACAAAAAGATGGGTACAGTTAACTATTCTTTAGTTGGTGAACACAATATGCATAATGCCTTAATGGCAATTGCCGCTGCACACAATGTTGGTATAGATCCAGCAGATGCTTGTTTAGCGTTAGGATCATTTTTAAATGCTAAAAGACGCTTGGAGCTATATGGTGAGGTCAATAACATTGAAATTTATGATGATTTTGCTCATCATCCAACGGCAATTTTAGCAACATTAGAAGCATTACGCAGCAAAATTGGTGCAAATCGACGAATTTTAGCAGTATTAGAGCCTCGTTCTAACACAATGAAGTTAGGGATTTCAAAAGATGAACTTGCTCCATCATTAGGTCGCGCTGATGAAATATATATGTTCCAACCAGAACAACTACCTTGGTTAGTTGCTGATGTAGTCGATGCCTGTATCCAACCGGCTTATTGGACAGCTGATATTGACTTATTAGTTGAAATGATAACAAAATCAGCCAAACCAACCGATGCCATTTTGATTATGAGTAATGGTGGTTTTAGTGGAATTCATAACAAGATTTTAGAAAGCTTAAAAAAACAACAATTAAGAAAAGAATTAGATGCATAACGATTAATCGCACTAAATAATTAATTTTCCTAAATGCATCTGCATATTAAAAGATGCAAAAAAGATTGTTGTAATACTTAAATATGCCACTCTTATTTATAATCCGATAATAGTGGCATCGAGTAATAGTGGTAATGTTTTAACAGTGACTCGGTAAGACTTATAACTTAACATTTATCACTCACTAAAGTAACTTTGGTGAGTGATTACTTACATTGTACAGCAAAAAGCTCACATAATTAGCTCTTCATTATTAACTACAGTGAACAGTAATTGCTAACCCACCACGTGAAGTCTCGCGGTATTTTGCATTCATATCCTTTCCGGTTTCGTACATAGTTTCAATCACCTTATCAAGCGAAACGATAGCTGCGGTAGTGCGTCTTAATGCCATGCGTGTCGCATTAATTGCTTTAACTGCAGCAATCGCATTACGTTCAATACAAGGAACTTGTACTTGACCATCAACAGGATCACAGGTTAAACCTAAATTATGTTCCATACCAATTTCGGCTGCCATACAAACTTGCTGAGGATTACCCCCCAACAATTCAGCCAGACCAGCAGCCGCCATTGAACAAGCAACACCGACCTCACCCTGACAACCAACTTCAGCACCTGAAATAGATGCATTTTTTTGATAAAGTAAACCAATGGCTCCACAAGTTAAAAAATAGCGAATAAAAATATCGGGCGAGACCGGATCGATAAACTTATCATAATAGGCAAGAACGGCTGGTATTATGCCGCAAGCGCCATTGGTAGGAGCCGTCACTACCCTTCCCCCTGCGGCATTTTCTTCACTGACTGCTAACGCAAACATATTTATCCAATCAATAATAATCATTGGATCATTATTATTTTTGCTAGTCAATAATTGGCGATAAAGTGCATTTGCTCGACGTGGAACCTTAAGTGCACCAGGTAATAATCCTTCAGTATTCATGCCGCGTTTAATACAATCAAGCATTGTTTGTCCAACTAAAGAAAAATAATTTACAACATCATCATAACTATGCAGTTGTAACTCATTTTTTAACACAATACTCGATACCGACAACGAATTATCATCACAATGCTTCAATAATTGCGCTGCTGTTGAAAAAGGATAAGGCACATCAACAGAATTCTGCTGTTGTTGTCCAAACTGCTCCTCTTCAACAATTTTTCCTCCACCCACTGAATAATAGGTTTTCTGGACGATGAGTTCATTACCATGATAAGCGCTTAACGTCATACCATTTTCATGTAATGGTAAAAAAGTTGAATGAAAAATAATGCTTTCGTTTGAAAAATCAATTTGGTATTTACCATTATATATCGGTAATTTACCACATTGGTTCATGGTTTGAATAAAATGGGGAATTTGGTCAATATTAACGGTATCAGGCTTTTCGCCAGATAATCCAAGAATAATTGCAACATCAGTATGATGCCCCTTGCCGGTCAGTGATAAAGAACCATAAACATCTGCCACAATTTTTGTCACTAATGGCATTTGCCCATTATCAATCAGTTGATCAATAAACGCCTTACCCGCTCGCATTGGACCAACTGTATGTGAACTTGAAGGACCTATACCAATTTTAAATATCTCAAAAACTGAACCCATTTTATCCCTTTTATAATCTTTGACATGCACGTAGTTATGAATAAAAAATGACTTATATAATGCTATATTATGGTGATAAGTATTAGCTAATCAAGCTAATAATTGAGATTAAATTTTTATCCTTAAATAAATTAAAAAAAAGTTGAGGAGCGGGGTTTTTGACACCTAATTTTGGTTTAAAAACATGTCAAAATGATTATATAGAATCATAGTAACAATTTTATAATACCCGTTATTTTAATCCATAACAGAGTCGTAGTAACAAATGAACCCTGTATCTATATGTTCAATTTTTAAAAATCCCCCCGTCAAAAGATCCATTTGAAAATAACTTGGTTTTTCTATCAAAGTCACCTTACCATAGAGTTTATTACCAAAGTACATGTATCCGTCGTTGTTAATGTAAACATCATCATCCGGTTCGATTAATCCACCACACGGGCAATCAGCACTGCTTACTAAATCATCATCTTTAGTTTTGCAAGTATCAAAGCGCCAACCGACATTTGAAATTTCATCATAACTCATATCCATTAAATGGTATTTGGCGATTTTGAATGGATAGTAAAGTAGAATCATGCAGAACAAAATAAGAGCAATACGAGATAAAAATTTCAAAAATATTCAACCTTATTATTTTTCTAATCTTATAATTATCTAAATTTACTCTATATTTTTACTCATAACAACAATAACCAATAAAATTACTTTAGTGTTACGTTAGGTACTGCTAAACTAGCTCACATTTTAGTATATTATTAGTACATTATTTTTTTCAGGATAAATTTATGCGAACCAGTAAATATCTTCTATCTACATTAAAAGAGACACCCGCTGATGCTGAAGTGATAAGCCATCAATTAATGTTACGTGCCGGCATGATCCGTAAAGTTGCCGCAGGATTATATACTTGGCTACCTACTGGCTATCGTGTACTTAAAAAAGTTGAAAATATTGTTCGGGAAGAGATGAACAAAGCAGGGGCAATTGAAGTGTTAATGCCAGTTGTGCAACCTGCTGATATTTGGCAAGAGAGTGGTCGTTGGGAACAATATGGTCCAGAGCTATTACGTATCAAAGACCGTGGTGACCGTGATTTTGTATTAGGTCCAACCCATGAGGAAGTGATCACTGACTTACTTCGTAATGAAGTCAGTTCCTATAAACAATTACCGCTTAATGTTTATCAAATTCAAACCAAATTCCGCGACGAAGTCCGTCCACGATTTGGGGTAATGCGTTCGCGTGAATTTATTATGAAAGATGCTTATTCGTTTCATACTTCACAAGAATCTTTACAAGAAACCTATGATGATATGTATAAGGCTTACAGTGCGGTATTTACTCGTGCTGGCTTAAATTTTAGAGCTGTGCGTGCTGATACGGGTTCTATTGGTGGCAACTGGTCGCATGAGTTCCAAGTATTAGCCGATAGTGGTGAAGATGATATCGTCTTTTCAACTGAATCTGATTACGCTGCTAATATTGAGATGGCACAAGCATTAGCACCAACGCAAAGCCGATCAGCACCAACTAAGGCAATGGAACTGGTTGATACACCTGATGCCAAAACAATTGATGAATTAGTTGCACAATTCAATTTACCGATTGAAAAAACAGTTAAAACACTCATGGTCAAGGCGACTAAAGAGAGTGGGCACCAACTTGTAGCTTTATTAGTCCGTGGTGATCACACGTTGAATGAAATCAAAGTGGAAAAAATTGATATTGTGGCATCACCGCTTGAATTTGCAACTGAAGAAGAAATTCGCGCGGTAGTGAATGCAGGACCTGGCTCTTTAGGACCAGTAAACCTTAATATGCCAATCATCATTGACCGTGATGTGGCAGTAATGAGTGATTTTAGTGCTGGCGCCAATATTGATCATAAACATTATTTCAATATCAATTGGGAAAGAGATGTCGCTTTACCTCGCATTGAAGATATTCGTAATGTGGTTGAAGGCGATATTAGCCCAGATGGTAAAGGGACATTACAAATTAAACGTGGTATTGAAGTTGGGCATATTTTCCAACTTGGTACTAAGTATTCAGAAGCAATGAAAGCAACTGTCCAAGGTGAAGATGGACAAAACCATGTGATGATCATGGGCTGTTATGGCATTGGGGTTAGCCGAATTGTTGCAGCTGCAATTGAACAATGCCATGACGATCGAGGGATTATTTGGCCAGAAGCGATTGCACCATTTAGTGTTGTCATTATTCCAATGAATATGCATAAATCAGAAAAAGTACAAGCCACTGCTGAAAAACTTTATGCCGATCTCCAAGCTCTGGGTATTGAAGTATTATTTGATGATCGTAAAGAGCGTCCTGGTGTTATGTTTGCAGATGCCGAACTTATTGGTATTCCTCATACTATCGTTATTGGTGAACGTAACCTTGATAATGGTGAAGTGGAATACAAACATCGTGCGGGTGGCGATAAAGAATTAGTTAAAGTTGATGATATCGTTGAATTTATTAAAAAACGTCAACAATAAATTTAAGAATTAGATTTTAATATTGGAGCACAAATGGCCTGTAATAAAATATCCAAAATAACTAATATTTTCTTATTGTGTTACTTGTGCTTTATCATTAGTGGTTGCCAATCTAATATCAATTCTTTACATCTCCCCGATAATTTTTATCAAGTTTCTAATGATGTCTATCGCTCTGAGCAACCCAGTGTAGAGCAGATAGCGCAGCTTGATAAACTTGGCTTTAAAACTATTATAAATTTACGGCTATTTCACAGCGATCGAGAGTTAGTCGAAAATGCACAGATATCAGAAGTTTGGATTCGAATGCGGGCAGGTGATATTACTGATGAGAAAATGATCCAAGTAATGAAAGCGATTCATACCTCTCCTAAACCGATATTAATCCATTGTTGGCAAGGCAGTGATCGTACCGGCGTCACTATTGCTATGTACCGTTTGGTTTTTGAGAATTGGACTAAATCTCAAGCAATTAATGAGTTAATGCAAACTGAATTTGGTCATCACTACAATGTTTATCCTAACATACGAAAATACATTGAAAACGTTGATGTAGAATATATTCGCCATGCTGTATTTGAATAATTTCATTATTTAATTTAATAAACTAAATAGTCTTTATCAAATAAATAGCTCAATTTGATAAAAAATTCAAAGTGATATTGTCTTTTTTTTAAGCTAAAATGTTTCATAATCAAATTTTTTTATGAGTCATAAATATGTTAAAAAAAGCAATCGCATTGGTACTATCAACATCACTATTCTTACAAAATACACATATTGTTTATGCAGCAGATAATATAACACTACCTGAGATGGGAACCGCAGCTGCAACCACATTAAGCATCGGACAAGAAAAAGAGATGGGTGATTATTATGTGCGATTGTTACGAGGCAGTGCTCCTATAGCCAATGACCCTGTCTTAAATCAATATATTAATAATTTAGGAAAAAAATTAGTTTCTAAATCTGAATCAGTTCAAACCCCTTTCCATTTTTATATAATGAAAAGTAATGTGCTCAATGCCTTTGCTTTTTTTGGCGGTAATGTTGTCATTCATTCAAGAATAATTATGGATACTGATAATGAAAGCCAATTAGCTTCGGTTATGGCTCACGAAATTGGGCATGTTACTCAACGCCATTTAGCTCGCGCTATGGAGGCTCAAAATAAAAATAGTCCTTATGTTTGGGGAGGAGCCTTAGGTTCATTACTATTAACATTAGCTAATCCAGAAGCGGGTATGGCGGCAATGACAACCACCATGGCAAGTTCGACACAGAGTATGATTAGTTTTACTCAATCAAATGAACAAGAAGCCGATAGAGTTGGGCTTAGGACCATAGCGAAAGCCGGATTTGATCCTCATGCATCTTCTGAATTTTTACAAAAACTGGCTGATCAAAGTCGCTTCAGTAGTAAACCGCCTGAAATTTTAATGACTCACCCATTACCGAATAGCCGTTTATCGGATATGCGCAATCGCTCTTTGCAATATTCTAAAAAAAATGTACCTTCCTCATTAAGTTATTATTTAGCTAAGGCCCGAATAGCAATACTTATGGGAAATAATAATACCGCTAAACTATTACTTGATAATTATCGCAAATTGAATACCGATCAGGGTAAAAAGGCGCTAACCTATGCCGTCGCACTAAGTAATTACAAAAGTAAAAATCTTGTTCAAGCAAAAATTCAATTGCAACCGTTATTAGATAATGATCCAGATAATATTTGGTATATTGATTTAATGACAGATATCAATTTAGAAAGTAATAATAATAAAGAAGCCATAGCTCGTTTACAATCTGCCTTAAAACGATCACCGGATAATGCTGTATTACAATTAAATCTTGCTAATGCTTATATAAAAGATGGCCAATATCAGCAAGCGGTGAGTTTATTGCATCGTTATACATTTGATCACAATGATGATACTAATGGTTGGGATTTACTGGTTACCGCTTATGGGGGAATAAAATCGAGAGCTCAAGAAATGAGTGCAAGGGCTGAATCAATCGCGCTTGAAGGACGTTTCCCTGAAGCAATTCAATTGTTAACCAATGCTAGAGCTCAAGCTAAAGGTAATCAAACATTAATTTCAAAAATTGACGCAAGAATTAATCAATTGAAACAATTACAAAAACGTTACGCTGCTTATAGCAGAAGGTAGTCTGAATATTACTCGGCTAATAACTTAATTAGCCGAGTATACATGACAAAATTAACGGTAATTAATTGTTTAAATGATCGACATTATTATAAAACTTAACTGAAAATTCCCCCTCAGGCTTATCATCAGTTTGCTTATAGTTAACTACACTTATACTGGTATTTAACACTCGTGGGAAATAATCTTCATCACGATGTCTACGCCAATCTCCACCATTTAAAACACAAAGTAATATTCTTAAAACCGTACCATGTGATACAACTAAAATATTGCCTTCATCTTGCGGTGCATTTTTTACGATAACATTTAAAGCTTCTTTCATTCGAGAAAGTATATCAAGATAGTTTTCACCTTGGTTAATAGATGAGTCAAAGTTTTCAGGATCGGTTAAATAAGTCGTGAATTCAGGTATTTCTTTTTTTAATGAAGGGACATGTTTGCCTTCCCAAAGACCAAAATCCATTTCTCTTAGATTATCAAGTTCAAAAGTCGGAATGACATTGTCATTTTCATGAATGATATAATCTCGAGTCTCTTTAGCCCGTTGTTGTGGGCTTGAGTAGGCTTGTATAAAAGGTATATTTTTCAGATGCTTTCCAGTGATTTGAGCGCCTAAAACACCATTTTCTGTCAAAGGCGAATTTTTCGATCCTTGCATTTGATCTTTAATATTCCATTCGGTTTGACCATGTCTAATTAAATATAAATTAAGATCTTTCATTATTGTTGATTACCTTCTCATTTAAATCATTGTTGATATTTATCATTTCTAATCTGGATTAAACAGTTTTGCAATATATTATCCATCGGGGCATGTAATTGCATCTCTTGTAAAGTTTTTGGATGAATAAATTTCACATTAGCTGCATGTAAAAATAATCGATTAAGTTTGCTTTTAGCTAATAATTCATCAAATTGGCTATCTCCGTAACGATCATCAAATGCTATTGGATGATTAACATATTGAGTGTGTACACGAATTTGATGCGTTCGTCCAGTTACGGGACTAGCTTTTATTAATGTTGCAAAACCAAAGCGTTCTTCCACTTTGAATCGTGTTTCAGATGGCTTACCTTCTGCATTTACCTTAACCACACGTTCACCACTTTTGAGTACATTTTTTAATAGTGGTGCTTGTACAACTTTACATTCAGAAGGCCAATTACCTTTCACTAAAGCTAAATAATTTTTTTGCATCTGTTTTAAACGAAGTTGTTCATGTAATGCTTTTAGTGCAGAACGTTTCTTAGCAATAAGTAAAACACCAGATGTTTCACGATCGATACGATGTACTAATTCTAAAAATTTGGCTTCAGGTCTTAATGCTCTTAATCCTTCAATAACGCCAAAACTTAAGCCACTTCCACCATGTACGGCAATGCCAGATGGTTTATTAATCGCAAGAATCACATCATCTTCATAAATAATTGATTTTTCTAAATCAGCAACTTTATTCAGTTTTTTTGAAATTTCAGGAACTGTTTTTTCTGAAATACGAATAGGTGGAATTCGAACTTCATCACCAACAGCTAATTTATATTCTGGCTTAATCCGCTTTTTGTTGACACGCACTTCCCCTTTTCTAAGTATGCGATAAATCATACTTTTAGGCACACCCTTAAGGTATGTTATTAAAAAGTTGTCAATTCGTTGTGTCACATTTTCTTCAGTGATTGTGACAAATGAGACTTGTAATTTTGTTTGTTGAACGTTTGAGTCCATAAGAAAAGATTAATCCACCCTTAATAAATAAAAGTCGTTTTACATTACTTAAAAATAAACTACACTAATGGTAATAAGAATAAGATTGGTTAATTTTAATAACCTTAATATAAAATGATTATAGCGGAATATGGAGGAATAAAATAGTATGTTGTATTTACTCAACCAATACTCTCGAGGAAGATTTGCTTGGTTTTTATTGTTTCTTTCCACCGCTATTTTTGAATTGACCGCTCTCTATTTTCAACATGGTTTAGGCCTAGCTCCTTGTACTTTATGTATTTATCAGCGCTGTGCAATTTACGGTATTATGTTTGGCAGCATCGTTGGACTTATCAACCCCAAAAAATTAATATTTAGACTAGCTGGCATATTAATCTGGCTATTTAGCGCTTTTAAGGGGTTTGAATTAGCAACTTTTCATGCCCATTTGCAGTTCGAACCGGATTTAAGTGATACCTGTGCAATTAATGTCCAATTCCCTTCTTGGTTACCATTAAATGAATGGTTACCAAGCATGTTTAATGCTTATGGTTCTTGTTCAGAAAAAATTTGGTCGTTCTTAACTATTGAAATGTCGCAATGGATGATAATCATTTTTGCTTGCTATCTTTTTGTTAGTTTAATCATACTATTTTGCCAATTGTTTTCAGCTAATAAAAAGTCAATCTGGAGTAAATAAGTTTATTTCAACTGGCACTTTTTACCGAGTTTGTTAGAATGTGTGACAATTTAATTTGACAAATTATCACACTAAATGCTTTTGGAATATCATCCCCCCATTGATCCTTGGTTAACTATTTTATATCAAGATGATCATATTGTTGTGGTTAACAAACAACCTGGTATTTTGTCGGTATCAGGAAATAAACCACAATTTATAGATAGTATTATTCATCGTTTACAACAAAAATATAGTTATGTTGAATCAGTCCATCGTCTAGATATGGCTACGAGTGGCATTATGGTTGCTGCTTTATCTAAATTAGCAGATAGAGAAATTAAAAAGCAGTTTAGAGAGCGTATACCTAAAAAAACATATATTGCTGTGGTCCTCGGTCACCTTAAGGATGACGCAGGCCAAGTCGAACTCCCATTAATTTGTGATTGGCCTAATCGCCCAAGACAGATGGTAGATCATGAAAATGGCAAATATGCATTAACACATTATCAAGTTATTTCACGCAATAATGATAATACAACTCGGGTGGCATTGTTTCCATTTACAGGGCGCTCTCATCAATTAAGAGTGCATATGCAAGCTATAGGGCATCCTATTTTAGGCGATAAATTTTATGCTCATCCTGAAGCATTTTCAATGTCAAAAAGGTTATTGTTACATGCTCAACATCTAACAATAAATCATCCTAAAACCGGTGAAACTCTGACATTCCGTTGTGAACCTGATTTTTAAAATTTAAGCGTACATCTACTTGCTATACTTGATTAACTAATTACGATATAAAACTAATATCATGGAGTCATTAAATGCAGAAAATTGTTTTAGCCACTAATAACCAAGGAAAGGTCAATGAATTACAAACGCTTTTAGCCGATGCTGGATTTGATGTTATAGCCCAAAATACCTTCAATGTTCCTGATATAGAAGAAACAGGCCTAACATTTATTGAAAATGCCATCTTAAAAGCAAGACATACCGCAAAAGTGACTCAACTACCGGCGATAGCAGATGATTCAGGTTTAGTTGTTCAAGCACTAAACGGGCAACCTGGTATCTATTCTGCTCGTTATGCGGGAGAACATGGTAATGACAAAAGCAATAATGAAAAGCTGTTACTTGAATTAAAAGATGTGCCTAAAGAAAAAAGGACAGCATACTTTTATTGTGCACTCGCTTTTATGCGACACGAAAATGATCCTACACCAATCATCTGTTTAGGGAAATGGAATGGATTAATTATGAATGAACCTCATGGAAATGGTGGTTTTGGTTATGATCCTTTATTCTATATCCCTGAGCTTAATTGCAGTGCAGCAGAGTTAACCAAAGAACATAAAAGTCAGATTTCTCATCGTGGACAGGCTTTAAAACAGTTAATAGCTAAAATAAAAACAGATTATTAGAGAATTTATTTAGCTTATTGTTTCTTTTCATGAATTGCACATGTTGAACTAAACAGTATATACTAGTGCACCAATTATTTTGGAGTCGATATTGTGATATTGTTGATAGTAAGTGGCCGTTCTGGTTCAGGAAAATCAATTGCATTACGCGCATTAGAAGATATGGGTTTTTATTGTGTTGATAATATTCCCGTCGCATTATTACCGCAACTTGCAGAATCATTAAAAGATAACAATACACCTGTTGCGGTTAGTATCGATATTCGTAATTTACCAGCTAACTTTAATTTTGATCATGATATTTTTCAGCGATTACCATCCTCTGTTACTCCTGAAATCATCTTTTTTGATTGTAGTCGTAATACTCTGATCCGACGTTATAGCGAAACAAGACGAATACATCCGCTAACCAATCAAAAATACTCTTTAGAAGAAGCCATAGATCTTGAAGAGAAATATTTAGAGCCTTTAAAATCACACGCAAGTTTAGTTATTAATACTGATAATCTTTCAGTTCATGAGTTATCTAATATTCTTCGTTCACGGATTTTAGGAAAAAAAGAGCGGGAATTAACCATGATTTTTGAATCATTTGGCTTTAAACATGGTTTACCTGTCGATGCTGATTTCGTGTTTGATGTAAGATTTTTACCTAACCCACATTGGGATATATCTTTACGTCCATTAACTGGCTTAGATGAGCCTGTTAAAAATTTCTTACTAAAACATGATGAAGTTACTAATTTCATTTATCAAACAGCCAATTATTTACAACAGTGGTTACCAATGTTAGAAAAAAATAATCGTAGCTATTTAACGATAGCCATCGGTTGTACAGGTGGGCAACACCGTTCTGTTTTTATTGCAGAACAACTAGCTGTGTTCTTTAAAGCGCAAAATAAACAAGTGCAAATTCGTCATCGAACACTTGAAAAAAAATAATTACTACTACTCTGAAAGTTCAAAATTTGGTAACTCCTCAAATCGTTTTTTATATTTTTCAAAAATATCTTTCAGGGTTAGCTTAGGTTTAGCCGGTTTAATTAATTCACTGACTTTAACTAATTCGATATTGTCAGGCAAATTAGCTAATTTTGCTCTTAAAACATTAACGGTTTGAGGATGTGGATGGCCAATGGCGATAGCATAACCATTTTTTTGCGCAATTTTAACTGCCAGATCAAACTGCTGACTAATAGCACTTTCTATCTGCTGATCATCTAAAAATACATCACGCCCAATTACAGTTATATTATAATCAGTTGCGGCATTTTTTACTTGAGTTTTACCTATCGTTTTACTATCCAAAAAAAACATTGAGTGATGACTTAACGCTTTCATAACATTGTGCATACCATTGAAATTGGATGTCATCAAACTGCCCATATGATTATTTACACCAATTGCATATGGAACTAGGGAGACTGCATCATCAACAATTCTTTTTACTTCTGCTTCATCCATATAAGGAAATAGAGTATCTTTTTCTAGAGGTTGTTTCCCCATAGGAGCCATAGGTAAGTGAATAATCACATCATTACCATGTTGATGAGCAAAGGTTGCGATATGTTTAGCATTTGGTGAATGAGGTAAAACAGCAATTGTAATGTTGGGTGAAAATAAAATAATCTGTTCTTCATTATGTTGACGATAACCAAAATCATCAATCACTAACGCTAGTTTCGCAGCATATGCACTATTTACATTTAATAATAATATCCCTATATATAATATACGTTTAATCATTTTAACCAACCACTAGGATCTAATGCTTTACCATCTCGGCGAATTTCAAAATAAAGCCCAGGAGTATTTTGACCTCCGCTTGAACCAACAATTGCAATCGGCTGATCTGTCCTAACATTATCACCGACTTCTACTAAAACACGTTGGTTATAGCCATATAAACTCATATCGCCTTTACCGTGCTCAAGCGCAACCACAAAACCATAACCTTGCAGCCAGCTGGCTAGGATAACTCGACCATCAGTAATTGCTTTGACTTGTGTGCCATCTTTGGCATTTATCACCATTCCCTTCCAACGAAGTTCACCTTGCAAAGCCTCACCAAATCGATGAGCAATACTACCATTTACAGGCCAAAGAAATTGATTCTGTGGTTTACCAATACCACTAACTCGAGCCATTAACGCACGTTCATCCGCGTTAGGTGTATAATTTGTATTCTTTTGTTTTTCTTGGATATTTTTGGCTTGTCTTGCTTCTTCTTCCGCAATTCGACGGTTTTCTCTTTCTGCTTGAGCAATCTTAGCCTGTAATTTCGCTTCATTATCTTTAAGTTGAGCTAATTTTTGTTGATTTTTTTGCATTGATGATTCAAGAGAATTGATAGTTTTTTGGCGTTTTTGATGATTTTTTTCTAAGGCTATTTGCTCTTGTTTTTGCTTGTTATGTAGTGTTTTTTGAGTGGCTTGCTTTTTTTGTAAAGCATTTTTCTTTTCATTGAGTTGTAATTGCGTTTCACGAAGCTTATTTATTTGTTGTTGTCTTGCTTCATTAATATAACGAAAATAAGTAATAAGGCGTTCATTACGCTCACTTTGTTCGCTAGCAAAGATCAACTTAAAATTGGTATTTTTTCCTAATTTAAATGCGCTTTCTAGCTGTTTGGATAACTCATCTCGTTGTTGATTTTGTTTAATGGTTAATTCATCAATTTGCTTGATTAAATTAGTAATTTCCCCATCTAATTTTTTTAGCGTAAGACCATTTTTTTCAATCGATGTAAGTAAATTAGCAATTTCAGTTTCTTGGTTTTTAAGATCATTGACCAATTGAGTCCGTTCTTTTGTTTGTTCTGCTAGGCGCTTTTCATGCTCTTTAATTGAACGACGCAATGATTCTAATTGTTGATTATCATCAGCATACACAAAATGTGTATTCATTAATCCAATAAATAAAATAATCAATAGATTACGATAAATAGACATGGCCTTTTTATTTATGATTTATTACCAAGCAATAAAGATAACTTTACTATACCTACAAATGTGTAAAGATGCAAAATGAAAACTATATTATGTAACTTTATTAATAAAAGTAATTAGGCATTTCACAAGCACTAATAAAAAGTATAAAATGTAGCACTATTTAATTTGTAGTAAAAATTAATTTAACCACAAAGATAACATCATGCAAAAGTTTAATGTCAAAACCTTTCAGGGTTTAATACTTACGTTACAAGATTATTGGGCTAATCAAGGTTGTACAGTGATTCAGCCATTAGATATGGAAGTCGGCGCAGGTACTTCTCATCCAATGACCTGTTTAAGAGCACTTGGTCCTGAACCGATTAATGCTGCTTACGTTCAACCTTCTCGTCGCCCTACTGATGGTCGTTATGGTGAAAATCCTAATAGGTTACAACATTATTACCAATTCCAAGTTATCTTAAAACCATCACCAGATAATATCCAAGAACTTTACTTAGGATCACTAAAAGAGCTTGGTCTTGATCCAACTGTTAACGATATCCGTTTTGTAGAAGACAATTGGGAAAATCCAACATTAGGTGCATGGGGATTAGGTTGGGAAGTTTGGTTAAACGGTATGGAAGTGACCCAATTTACCTATTTCCAACAAGTTGGTGGTCTTGAGTGTAAACCGGTGACTGGAGAGATTACTTATGGTTTAGAACGCCTTGCTATGTATATTCAAGGTGTAGATAGCGTTTATGATTTAATCTGGAGTGATGGCGCATTTGGTAAAACCACTTATGGTGATGTTTTTCACCAAAACGAAGTTGAACAATCCACTTATAATTTCGAGTACGCTAATATTGATTTCTTATTTTATTGTTTTGAACAACATGAAAAAGAAGCAAAAATGTTACTTGAATTAGAAAAACCTCTACCGCTACCTGCTTATGAACGTATTTTAAAAGCAGCTCACTGCTTCAATTTACTTGATGCCCGCAAAGCTATTTCAGTAACTGAGCGACAACGTTACATATTGCGTATCAGAACATTAACAAAAATGGTTGCTGAAGCATATTACGCCTCTCGTGAAGCACTTGGATTTCCAATGTGCCAAAATAAACGTTCTAACCAAAATGCATCAAAGTAGGAATTGATATATTATGCAAAAAACATTTCTAGTAGAAATCGGTACTGAAGAGTTACCACCGAAATCACTCCGCACTTTGGCTGAAAGCTTTGCAGCTAATTTTATTGAACAACTTGATAATGCTAACTTAGAACATGGTGAGGTACTTTGGTTTGCATCGCCGCGCCGTTTAGCTTTAAAAGTATTGAATTTAAATGACACTCAACCAGATAGCCAAGTTGTTAAACGCGGTCCTGCGGTAAGTGCCGCATTTGATGCAAATGGTAAACCAACAAAAGCAGCAGAAGGCTGGGCTAGAGGATGTGGCATCGATATCTCTCAAGCAGAGCGCATTCAAACAGATAAAGGCGAATGGTTATCTTATACTCATAATCAAAAAGGACAGCCTGTTGTTAATTTATTATGTGATATGGTTAAAAATGCATTAAATAAATTACCTATTCCTAAACCTATGCGCTGGGCAGCTCGCCAAGTTGAATTTATCAGACCAAGCCATACTGTAACTATGCTATATGGTGATCAACTTGTACCGGGCGTCATTTTAGACATTCAATCAGATCGTATTATTCGCGGACACCGCTTTATGGGTGAACAAGAATTTACCATTGATAATGCTGACCAATATCCTGAAATCCTTGAACAACGAGGCAAAGTTATTGCTGACTATAACAAGCGAAAATCAATCATTAAGCAGCAAGCTCAAGAAGCTGCTGAAAAACTTAATGGTAAAGCAGATTTAACTGAAAGCTTACTTGAAGAAGTTTCATCATTGGTTGAATGGCCTGTAGTATTAACAGCAAAATTTGAAGAAAGATTTTTAGAAGTTCCAGCCGAGTCATTGGTATATACGATGAAAGGCGATCAAAAATATTTCCCTGTCTATGATAAACAAGGAAAACTATTACCAAACTTCATCTTCGTTGCAAATATTGAATCAAAAGATCCTCAAGTTGTTATTTCTGGTAATGAAAAAGTGGTTCGTCCTCGTTTAGCTGATGCCGAATTTTTCTATAGAACAGACTTAAAACAACGTTTGGAAGATCGCCTTCCTCGCCTTGAGACGGTTTTATTTCAACAACAACTTGGTACAGTTAAAGATAAAGCACTTCGTATTGAGGCCTTATCTGGCTTCATCGCCGAAAAAATTGGTGCTGACACTGAACAAGCCAAACGTGCAGGGAAATTAACTAAATGTGATTTAGTTACTAACACGGTGTTTGAATTTCCTGAAACACAAGGCATCATAGGTCGATATATAGCGATTAAAGATGGTGAAAGTATTGAAGTCGCTACCGCTATTGAAGAACAATATAAACCTCGTTTTTCAGGCGATGAACTACCAAGTACTCCTGTGTCTAGTGCGGTATCTATTGCCGAAAAAATGGATACATTAGCCGGTATTTTTGGTATTGGTCAACATCCTAAAGGTGATAAAGATCCATTTGCACTTCGCCGTGCAGCTATTGGTGTATTACGTATTATTGTTGAAAAAAGCTTACCTCTTGATTTAGTTGAGCTAGCAAGTTTTGCCACATCTTTATATGGAAATAAATTAACCAACAACAATGTTGTTATAGATATTGTTAATTTTATGCAAGGTCGATTCCGAGCATGGTATCAAGAAAAAGGATTTGCGATAGATACCATTCAGGCTGTCTTGGCAATTAATCCAACCAAGCCTGCAGATTTTGATACCCGCGTTAATGCGGTAACACATTTTAGAACGTTACCTGAAGCTTCTTCATTAGCAGAAGCAAATAAACGTGTATCAAATATTTTGTCTAAATCTGAAAACGCTATCCCTGAAAATATTAACGCCTCACTTCTTGAAACGGGTGCAGAAAGCGAATTAGCTATGCAAATAGCAATATTGACAGATAAGTTAGCACCTTACTTTACTGAAGGTCGATATCAAGATGCCTTAATTGAATTAGCATCACTTAAAGCACCTATTGATACATTTTTTGAGAAAGTAATGGTAATGGTTGATGACGAAAAAATTAAACTAAACCGATTGGCTCTTTTGAAAAAATTACAAAATTTATTTTTGAAGGTTGCCGATATTTCTATACTACAATCATAACTTTTGAATTAAATATAAAGACCGTGGTAATACTAGTATTACCACCCATAAGGAAAAACGATGGACTCACAAAACAATTTATCATTTTTAGTTACTTTTGAAAAAACAGTTAACTTTATTCGCAATAGATTCCCAATAATCGCAATCGCAAGCGTAGTGCTTGCATTAGCTAATTCAGTATTATCGTATATTATTTTTGATCCAGCTGCTCTTGCAGCAAGCATGGTCTATTACGCAAATCCAGCTCAAGTTCTTAGTTCATTATTTGGAAAAGTATTGCTTTTATCAATTGTCTTTCTCTTTATTGCTGCCGTGACAATTGGTATTATTTATAATTTAACTACTAGTGACAAATTTGATATGAAATTAGTGTCACAACGCATATTACCTGCTTTTCTAAATCTTGCAGGATTTACCGCTATTTATTTTATTATTTTAATTATAGGAATAATTTTGCTTTCTTTAATTATGTGGATTATCGGAATGATATTACCCCAACAGTTAATTGCTTTATTAACTTTATTGATAGCTTTTGTTATATTTCTTGTATTAAGCATCATTGCGAATTACTTTAGTGCTTCATTAATCGTTCCTGATTCAATGGGATTTTTTCAAAGATTTGTTGGTAGCCATAAATTAGCTGTAACAAAATGGAAAGCACCTTTACTAATGATATTAATTTCTTGTGGTATTACTATCGTTCTAGGGCTTATTAATTACTTATTGGGTAATAATATTATTGTAACGACTATTACTTCAATAGTATCTATGTTTGTTAGTTTCTTTGTATGTAGCTTCTTCTATCGCTTGTACAACGCATCTAATAATGTTGAATTACCGAAACTAGATGATAATAATCAAAACAATCAACAAATCATCTCTTAATTTTTTTAATGTAGTATAGTTTAGTTTAATCCTAAAAATCCCTATTAATGGCAATTAATAGGGATCATCATTCTCACTTATAATAATTCTTACTATTATGACGCCAGCCATTAGATTGCTCAAAAAGCATAAAATTAAATTTAATATCCATCAATATCAACATGACGCACAACAAACCCATTATGGACAAGAAGCTGCGGATAAACTTGGATTAGAACTAAATGTTGTTTCAGGTCAGATATTTAAAACACTGATTGTATGCATAAATGGGGACAATAAATCATTAGCAGTCTGTGTATTACCGGTTGATTGTACATTGGATCTTAAACAAGCCGCTAAAATTCTTGATTGCAAAAAAGTAGCATTAGCTGACCCGAATCTAGCACAAAAAACAACAGGTTATTTAGTCGGTGGGATAAGTCCTCTCGGGCAAAAAAAACTATTACCTACACTTATTGATGATAGTGCTAAACAATATGCAACGATGATGGTATCAGGGGGTAAAAGAGGATTAGAAATTGAAATATCACCGCAAGATTTAGCTGATCAATTAAATGCTAAATTTGCTAAATTAACGGTTTAGATAATAAGTAAAATCGTTTCTAAAAACTCAAGAAAAAATAGATTAAAAAGTTGGAGTTAAAAATAAAGCCATAACGATTAGTTATGGCCTTAAAAAATTCTCTAATAGAAAGCAATAAAATTATTTGATTGCTTCTTTTAAGCTTTTACCAGAAACAAATGCTGGTACTTTGCTTGCTGCAATTTTGATTTCTTTACCAGTTTTTGGGTTACGACCAGTACGAGCTTTACGAGCATTAACTTTAAATGTACCGAAACCAACTAATTGAACTGGCTCACCAGATTTTAATGATTCAGTGATAGAAGCTAAAGTTGCTTCTAAAGCAGTTTTTGCTGCAACTTTAGTAATATTAGCTTTGCTAGCAATAGCATCTACAAGTTCTGTTTTATTCATGGAATATCCTTACATATTTATTTTATTGTTAAAGTTAACATTAATAAACAAAGTTAAAACCCAACTTTGCTTCTGTAAACGTGATTTAGATTACATTGTTGTTAAATGTAGTCTATATTTGCCTAATGTTAAAGAAAAATTTAATAAAAATTAAAAAAATCACGCTTTAACCGCTTTAATTGCTCAAAAAAACACCAATATTGCTAGTTTCTGCAGACCGAATGTCCATTTTCAAGCCTTTAATCAAGTCTAACATTTCATTATTTTCATCACTCAATAAGCGAAAAATTTCCCACTGCAAATCAAATTCATCAATTACACTAGGCAAAGTTACTTGTTCATCTTCTGAAAGTTCAATATTATCTTTTGTCATTTCAAATTCAGCTACAGTAGTTGCGGAAATAGAGCTAACTTTGGCTGAGTGTTCATCTATTTCACCACTTATATAAGAGTGTAGAATTTCACTAAGAGCCTGACAAGCATCAATAGCAGGGTAAATCATATATGGGCTATCTTCCTTGATGACTGGAATTAACGATTCAAGTTTCTCAAGTTGTAAATCAAAATTAATTTTCACATTCTCAACCAATAGTGATTCCCAAATAAGATCTAGAATTTTTTTATATCCTACTGCTGATTGTTCATCTTGTTGTAAATTGCAATAATAAATAAAGTTTGGATACATTCGTTCGCATAGACAAGCCATAAATAAACGCTGCTTCCAAACTGGCAATTTTGCTATTCTTAATTGAATAGGATTTTTAATCATGAATGAAACCTTTTTGACCGTGTGTGTACTGATTCAACTAAATATTGTACATGCTCAATGGGAATATCTTGGTGAATACCATGACCTAAATTAAAGACATGACCATTATGATAGCCAAATTCACTTAGAACTGACTCAACGTTAGACTCAATCGTTTCCTTATTGGCATACAATATAGAAGGATCTAAATTACCTTGTATGGCAATCTTACCTTTTTGTTCTATCTGATTCAAATCCACTGTCCAATCAACACCGATGGCATCAGCCCCTGATTTAGAAATAGTATCGAGCCATAAACCGCCACCTTTTGTAAATAGCGTCACAGGAACATAAGAAGTGATATTCTGGCTTTTCTTACCCCTTTTTAGTTGAGATAAGATAAGTTCCATATAATGCAAAGAAAACGCTCGATAACTTTCATGGCTAAGCACCCCGCCCCAAGTATCAAATATCATAATCGATTGGGCGCCAGCTTCAATTTGAGCATTTAAATACAATATTACACTGTTAGCTAATTTTTCTAGCAGCAAATGTAATGCTTTAGGTTCACAATAAAGCATCTTTTTTATTTTAGTAAAGGTTTTACTACTACCGCCTTCAACCATATAAGTTGCCAAAGTCCATGGACTACCAGAAAAGCCAATTAATGGAACTTTGCCACCTAACTCTTTTTTCGTTAACCCAATAGCATCCATTACATATTTGAGAGATTGTCCTGGATCAGGTATAGGCAATTGTGCAATATCATCTAAACAAGAAATCGTTTTTTTAAATTTAGGCCCTTCGCCTGTTTCAAAATATAAACCAAGTCCCATTGCATCGGGAATGGTTAAAATATCTGAAAAAATAATGGCAGCATCAAGATCAAATCGCCGAATGGGTTGTAAAGTTGCTTCACAGGCAAGTTCTGGTGTTTGGCACATCGTCATAAAATCACCAGCTTTAGCCCTAAGCTGCCGATATTCAGGTAAGTATCGACCGGCTTGGCGCATCATCCAAATTGGCGTGTAATCCACAGGTAAACATTGTAATGCACGTAAATAACGATCGTTTTTCAATTGGCTCATTTTTTTAGCTCTATAAATTGTGAGATAGGGTAAATGGGACAGTTCTACATTTAGCTCAAAATAGCTAATTTGACAATTATTTCCGATCTTGAGGCTGCGACAATATACGTTGAGCGTAACAAATCAATGTTTCAGAAATATTTTGCATCACGCTACTTTCTGGAGCAAAGCGATGCCAATACAGCATACGTCTTTGAAATAAGCCTTCCGTTAAATTAACCAATTCACCATTTTTTAACTCTTGTTCAACTTGTAACATTGGTATCATACAACATGCAGAACCTTGTTTAGCCAATTGGACAAAAGCTTCAGATGAACTAGTAATATGGCAAATAACACTACCTGGTGTAAGATTAAAATTTTCTTGCAAAAAGGCTTGGTGCATATCATCCAAATGGTCAAATGCCACTGCAGGCGCTTTTAAAAGCGATGACCGAGTAACACCATTAGGAAAGTATTTTTTAGCAAACTCAGGAGAAGCAACAAAAATATAATCCAATGCCCCTAATAAATCAGATAAACATCCCGGTAAAGGATTGGGTTGAATGCTAATTGCAGCAACGACAGTACCTAAGCGTAGAAGTTCTAACGTATGCTCTTCATCTTTGACTTGAATATCAAAGCGTAAAATATTTTTATCTAAAACTGGTTTTAAAGCGGGTAAAAACCAAGTTGCTAAAGAGTCAGCATTAATTGCAATTGATAATGACAATGGCGTAGTATTTTGCTCATTGTCACCTAACCATTGTTGTTCTAATAATTCAACTTGATGCAATAATCCTAAAAGATGTTCACCTTGTTTAGTCGCTTTTGGAGGAATCGTTCTTACTAATAGTTGCTGACCAAAAAAGCTTTCTAATTGCTTAATGCGTTGCGATACTGCTGGTTGCGTAATACACAATTTGTCAGCTGCTCGTTCAAATCCTCGTTCTTTTATCACTGCATCTAATGCTTGTAATGCTCTATAATCTGGACGCTTCATAATCTCTTTACTAATGATTTGATCTTCGCTTGGTCATTCAAGCTATTTTAATTTTGCAAAAAATTTGAAATAGATCTAAAACCTTATAGATTTTCTTAAAATACTAATGATTTTTGCTTCCCAATTGGGTACTATGCCATATCTTAAACAATTTTGCTTTTAAAATTTTAATTTTTTGATCAAAATTATATTTACACACGGTGATATCATGACACAAGATGAACTAAAAAAAGCAGTAGGTTGGTCAGCCCTTAAATTTGTTAAACCAGATTCATTAGTAGGCGTAGGCACAGGTTCTACTGCGGCTCACTTTATTGATGCTCTTGCAACAATAAAAGATCAGATAAAAGGAACTGTATCTAGTTCAGAAGCGTCAACCCAAAAATTAAAAAGCTATGGTATTCCAGTTTTAGACTGTAATGACGTTGATAGCTTAGATATTTATGTCGATGGAGCAGATGAAATTAATCATAATATGCAAATGATTAAAGGCGGAGGAGCCGCATTAACACGTGAAAAAATAGTATCGGCTCTGGCAAAACAATTTATCTGTATCGTTGATGAGTCAAAAGTGGTCGATGTTCTCGGGAAATTTCCACTTCCAGTAGAAGTCATTCCGATGGCCCGTTCTTATGTTGCTCGAGAATTATTCAAACTTGGCGGCAAACCTATCTACCGTCAAGGAGTGGTTACTGACAATGGCAATGTTATTTTAGATGTTCACGACCTTGTAATTGCAAAACCAATGGAATTAGAAGATAGGATTAATAGTATCGCCGGTGTAGTCACAGTAGGGTTATTCGCTAATAAAGGCGCGGATATCGCTTTGGTAGGCACGAGTTCTGGTGTGAAAGAAATAAAAAAATAATAAATTACTTTTTTTAATTAATAACTTTGCATGACAAATTGTTTTAAATATTAAAGATAGAGAGGAAGAAATGGTTGTTCAAGCGTTAACCAAAGATGAAAACAAGTTTCTATTACTTGAAGGTGTCCACCCTAGCGCGATTGAAACACTTAAATCGGCAGGCTTTAACAACATTGAATATCATAAAGGTGCGCTATCCAAATCCGAACTTGAAGCGGCAATTAAAGATGCAAGATTTATTGGTATTCGCTCAAGAACACATTTAACAAAAGATATAATCGATGCTGCCCCAAAACTTGCAGGAATTGGTTGTTTCTGTATTGGAACCAATCAAGTTGAACTTGATGCTGCAACCGTTAAAGGAATTCCTGTTTTTAATGCACCGTTTTCTAATACGCGTTCTGTTGCAGAGCTAGTATTGGCTGAAGCGATTTTATTACTTCGCCGAGTACCTGAAGCTAATGCCAAAGCTCACCAGGGGAAATGGAATAAATTAGCCACAGGTTCTCATGAAGCGCGTGGTAAAAATTTAGGTATCATTGGTTATGGCCATATCGGTAGTCAATTAAGCGTATTGGCTGAATCATTAGGCATGAATGTTTATTTTTATGATATCGAAACTAAATTACCATTAGGCAATGCCAAACAAATTTCATCCATGAAAGAATTACTTGCCATGAGTGATATTGTAAGTATGCATGTTCCAGAAAACTCAACCACAATTAAAATGATTGGCAAATCAGAAATCGACATGATGAAATCAGGCTCTATATTGATTAATGCCTCTCGCGGTAGTGTGATTGATATTGAAGCCTTAACTCAAGCGTTGGAAAACAATAAACTTAGTGGTGCTGCTATTGACGTTTTCCCTAGTGAACCGGCAACTAATAGCGATCCATTCGAATCACCACTGTGTAAATTTGATAATGTCATTATTACCCCACATATCGGCGGTTCAACTACTGAAGCACAAGAAAATATCGGTATTGAAGTTGCAACCAAGTTGGCAAAATATTCTGATACAGGCGCAACACTTTCAGCGGTTAACTTCCCTGAAGCATCATTACCGATTCCGGCAAAAGGATCTAGTCGATTTATTAATATTCATCACAATCAACCCGGCGTGTTGACTGCAATAAATACGCTATTTGCAGAACAAGGTCTAAACATTTCAGCTCAGTATTTACAGACTGATTCTAAAATTGGTTATGTTGTGATTGATATTGATAGAGTAGAACAAAATAAAGCAGAAGAGTTATTAGTTAAACTAAAAAATGTCGCTGGTACAATTCGAGCAAGATTATTGTTCTAATCCACTTTGCTAAGGCGTTCGGGCAATTATTTCCATGTCCGAACGCATAATATTAGGTTTAGAAATTATTCGAGTGTTTCAGATAGATCGTGAATATCAAACCAATTTTAATAAAATTACCACCATTATTAACGTCAAAAACCCCGTTCCTCAACTTTTTTTAGATTTTAATGTCTTTTTACTTATCTAAAGGTTTTACTTTTATAACTTTAATACCTTTTTGAATTAATGCGTCGTAATATTTATCATCTAAATTATTGTCTGTAATAATCGTATCAACTGATTCTATATCACAAACGACATTTGGGCTACGTCGCCCAAATTTAGTTGAGTCAACGAGTAAAATCAATTTTGCAGCGGCTTTACTCATCGCCACACTACCATGATAGCTTTCGTTGAATGTTGTCACACCACCAACTACATCAACACCATCAGCACCCATAAATAATTTATCAAAAGTATAAGATTCAAAGGCCGCAATTGCTGATGCATGATTACTATGGAAGGAGGCTGATTTTCGGCGAAATGTGCCACCTGTTAAAATAATGGTTTGATCGTTATCATTAGCTACCAGTTCATTAACCATATGTAAACTATTGGTCATAATAGTTAAATTATTAAACTGGGCTAACATTGGAATCATCTGTGCGACAGTACTGCCTGCATCGAAAATAATTGAATCACCTTCATGGATCAATTTAGCGGCTTCTTGAGCAATCGCTTTTTTAGCAGCAGTATTAATGTAGGTTTTATGATCAATAGCTCTGTCACCGATTTCTCGATTTAGCATTGCTCCACCATAAGTCCTTAAAACTAATCCACTCTCATTAAGTTGAGTAAGATCTTTCCTTATAGTGGTTCCAGTAGTCCGAAAATGTGCGACTAATTCATCTACACTAACCTGTCCATGATTTTGTAAATATTCTAAAATTGCGGTTTGCCTTTGTTTAACTTTCATGCCAAGATTCCATTATTTTCACAGTAAATAAGATCATTTACTTTGCAAGATAGTATACTTCAATATAAAAGAAAATACTTTTCAAAATAAAAGTTAAATACTATTTATTGCTCGCGGTTAACGCAACTGATAATGCACTTCGCGAAGCAGGATCGTTTGGGTAAATCGTTTCAGGTATAATCTCTTTTGCATTAAGTCCATGTAATTGAGGAATAGTCTTAGGTAATGCAAATACTGTAATGCCCTTCATTTTTACTGAATCAATTACATTTTGGTTTTCATCTAATGAGATAGCAATTAAGACTCTTGGCTTAAACCATTTAGTTTGGCTACGACCAACCCCCAAATATCGCCCTTTTTTCATTGCTAAAAAGGCTTGATTAAATCGGCGAATTTGCAACCAACTAAATATGATTTGGACACACCAAGCCATAAGCGCAAAAATAATTAAAGTTGTCGTCATGTTCATGGCTATCTCCATTAATAATTTAGGCTAAATAAAAATGCGAAAGTGATAACAAACACTTTCGCACTTTATTTTAATTAGAACATTACTTGGCCACCAGTAATATTAATTGATTGTCCAGTACAATATGAAGCCTTATCACTTGCATAAAATAATAAGACATTAAGAACATCTTGATAATCACAACCACGTTTAAGTGGCACTTTATCAATATAAACTTGCTCAACTTCGTTTTCTGGAATACCTAATTTTTTAGCGTATTGAGGAATTAATGATTGGAACATTGGTGATTTTAATAAATTACCTAACATTAATGAATTTACAGTAATACCATAATCTGCAAGATCAAGTGCTAATGATTGAGTTAAACCAACACCACCAAATTTAGCAGCACTATAACCAGAATTATGTTTACTACCAACTTTACCTGATTTTGAATTTATTTGAATAATTCGTCCAGCCGTTTTATGTTTGAGCATTAATTTAGCAAACTCGCGAGCACACAGAAAGTAACCAGTAAGATTAACATTTACTGATAATTGAAAATCGCTTAAAGCAAAGTTTGTAATAGGAGCTGCTTTAGCAA
This sequence comes from Gilliamella sp. B3023, assembly GCF_026536845.1. Taxonomy (NCBI): domain Bacteria; kingdom Pseudomonadati; phylum Pseudomonadota; class Gammaproteobacteria; order Orbales; family Orbaceae; genus Gilliamella; species Gilliamella sp. B3023. The sequence continues at coordinate 30,127 of NZ_JAFNNH010000001.1, read as the reverse complement.
CACCTGCACTATAAACCATTAAATCAGCTCGGTTAAATGTATTATCAACATCTTGTGCAAGTTTAATCACACTCTCTTCATTTGTTGCATCAACACCAAAGCCTTTTGCGGTACCGGCTCCATGTTTCTGATTGATAGCATCTGCTACTTTATTTGCATTTTCAATATTTAAATCAGCAACAGCTACATTATAACCAGCATCAGCAATCCCTTTACATAAAAACTCACCTAAAGTTTGTCCTCCACCTACAACAACTGCAACTTTTTTCATTCTTTGTTCCTTAATTAGTTAAAATTTTAATTTCATCACCCACAAAAAGTTGATTTGGAATGTCACCTTTTACATGGATAGTTCCCGGTAATTCTGCTTGGCTACTACCGTCAAACCTTAATGTGATATGCCCTAATTCACGAAAATTAGTGCTAGCAACATCGCCAACGGAGGTAATTTGAAAAGTATATTTGCCAATTTGAAATACTTGCCCTACTTGTAGATCTTGTTTTAAATCATCATGACTATGTACAAAACAGTAATCAGCTAAGTCTGATGGCGCGCCATTTTTAAATAGTATTAGCATGCCATCAGCCAATGCATCTGGGGCAAACTCACCAATTTGATTAATTTTTGATTGATAGATAACATTCGACATCGTTAACCTTCTTTAATTTTTAGTTGAAGCGAAATTTTCAAATTTCACTGTTTGCTAAAGAGGGATGATGTTCATCCCTAAATACTTAAATATGTCTATTGATAGATAAATAATGACACTGCCCAAGCGATTAATACGGTTGGTGCACCAGTTAAAAATCGACTTACTAGAACCGAAGGAACACCTACACGAACAGTATCTTGTTTTGCTTCTGCTAGTGATAAACCGACAGGGATAAAGTCACATGCAGCTTGAGCATTTATGGCAAACAATGCTGGTAGTGCTAAATGAGGTGGAATATTACCTAACCCAATTTGTACACCAACTAATGTACCGATAACTTGCGCGATTACCGCGCCAGGACCTAAGAACGGTGAAAGTAATGGGAAAGAACAAATTAATGCTAATATCACTAAACCAAGTGGATTATCTGCTAAAGGGACTAATCCATGGGCAATGAAGTCACCTAATCCAGATGCAATAATGATCCCGATTAAGGCTGAAACAAATGCCATGAAAGGTAAAATCGTTTTGAGAACAGTATCAATAGTATCTCGGCCAGCTTGGAAAAAAACTGCTACACCAGACCCCATACCGATACCAATTTTGGCTAATAAGCCATCACTTTGCTCAGTGATTTTTTTACTACTGTCATAATCTTTAAATTCTGACGCTTTAGTATTTGCTTGAGCTGTTTCTCCTACAACATCACCCTCTTTTTCAATTAGTTTGATATTATTTGGCTTAACAGCAGAAACATAAATGTCTTCGACAATATATTGTGCAAGTGGTCCTGATTTACCAGTTGCGTGGATGTTGATAGTTGGTATTCGATTTTTTGGATAAATACCACAACGGAGAGTACCACCACAGTCAATTACAGCAACGCCTATTTCGTCTTTTGGTGGTTCACCTTCTTTAAAACCATCAATTGCTTCCCAACCAGTTAGTTCAACTAAAGTATCGACTATTGCTGGTCTAGTACCAGCTGCAATGTAAACAATTTTTTTACCAGCAACGATTGGAAGCTCTAATGGACCACCCCAACCTGCTTCACCTTTTTCAATATGAATATATTTAGCCATTTTATTTTCCTTATATCGTGATAGATAATTGTTATAAATGAACTTTTCTATCTAGTTTAATTCCCATTTTTTTCTCAAAAATGGCTGTACAAAAGTCAGTAATCCAACCTCTAAAGAAGTTAGTAACTAAACCGACAAGGAAATAACTAACAGCTAATGGACCTAATGGTAAATTTAATGTAGTTAATCCAGCAGCAACCCCTAAATAAACAAAAAGTTCGCCAGGATTTACATGTGGAAATAAACCATTCATTGAGTGGCAGCTATAAGAGGATGCTGCATAATAGCTAGGTTTGTAAAACTCTGGCATAAAGCGACCTAAGCTTAGTGTCATCGGATTACAAAATACAAATGTACCAATTAAAGGAAGTAATAAATAACGTGAAACAGGGTTACCCGCACAAGCTTGAGCTAAACGTTCAATACGATCTTGCCCAATAAATTTAATGACCGCATTCATAACTACTAACAATGAAATTAATAAAGGTAAAATCGAGGTGACCATCCCGACTAACACTTTACCGCCTTCTTGGAATAAACCGATAAACCACTCGGCTCCAAATGAAATTGTATCAATCATATTTTCTCCTATTGATTTAAATTGCAAAGAAATATTAACAATTATGAAATCAAAAAAACTTTAACTGGATCACAATTTGAAATATTTTCTTTTATTTTGAAAGAAATATTTTAAACAATAGAAAAAAATAGGGTAATTAATCATTCATAGATAGTTGATATAGCAGTAATAGTTAAAAATAGCTCATTTTGATTGGACTTTAATAAAGAGTTGGCGTAATTTGGTGTTTGTTAAATAATCATTTAATTCACCTATAGGAGAATATTACATGGCTAAAAGTACTACTAAAAAAAGCACAACGGCTTCGAAATCATCAACAGCTCCAAAAGTTTTAAAAAATGTAAGTTCTGCCAAAAGATTACAGCAATCTGCAATTTTATTTCCAACTGATTTAGGCCAAAAAGCTTCAAAAGATATTTCTGGCGCAATGAACTCTGTATTAGCAGATGTGTTTGCTCTATATTTAAAAACTAAAAACTTCCACTGGCATGTCAGCGGTCCACATTTCCGTGATTATCATTTAATGTTAGATGACCATGGTGAAGAACTATTTGCAATGACAGATCCAATTGCTGAACGTGTACGTAAATTAGGTGGAACGACTTTACGTTCAATTGGTCATATTTCTAAATTACAAAGTATTTCAGACAACAATGCTGATTTTGTTGAACCATCAGATATGCTTGCTGAACTTTGTCAAGATAACATCAAACTTACAGAACGTATGCGCGTAGCACATGATATCTGTGACAAATATAACGATACCGCAACAGCTAGTTTAATTGAAGAGTGGATTGATCAAACTGAAAGACGCGCATGGTTCCTATTTGAAACAGGTCGTAGAATGGACTCATCAGGACACTAAAGCTCTGTGAAGTTCTGTAATTATCATAAATAAGAGACACTCATGGTGTCTCTTATTTTCAATTTAAGAGGAACCAAAAATGAGTAAAAAAATTGCAGTACTTGTTGGTAGTTTACGTAAAGATTCCTATAACTTAAAAGTAGCCAAAGTTTTTCAACAAATTGCGCCATCATCACTTTCACTAAATATCATCCAAATCGGTGATTTACCTTTATATAACGAAGATATTGATACTGATACACCGCCACAATCCTATAATCGTTTTCGCCAAGAAATTGCCAATTGTGATGGTGTGATTTTTGTTACACCAGAATACAATCGCGGATTACCCGCTGTCATAAAAAATGCACTTGATGTTGGATCACGCCCTTATGGTAAAAGTGTTTGGTCTAAAAAACCAGCTGCTGTGGTCTCTGTATCACAAGGCGCTATTGGTGGCTTTGGTGCAAATCATCATTTACGACAATCTTTAGTTTTTCTTGATATGCCTACCCTACAACAACCGGAAGCTTATATCGGTAATATTGGTACAGCTTTTGATGAAAGTGGCAATATTAACGAAAAAACCAAGTCTTTTCTTTCATCAATCATTGAAAGTTATGCTAAATGGGTTGAACAGCTAAGTTAATAATGATTTATTTTAATATCCACAACCAATATAATTGATTGTGGATATTATTAAATTTATTCGAAACAGATGCTAAACTTTTATCCTTCTAATGAACAAGAGTTATTGAATCGAGCAGAAATGGCCGCTGGCTATAGCTTTGCTGAGATAGCTCAATATGTCAATATTCCTATCCCTGCTAATCTTAATAAACAAAAAGGATGGGTAGGCAATCTGATTGAAACTTATCTTGGTGCAAATGCCGGCAGTAAAGCAGAACAAGACTTTTCTAATTTAGGCATTGAACTAAAAACAATTCCAGTCAATAAAGAAGGTAAACCATTAGAAACTACTTTTGTTAGTGTTATTCCTTTAATGGCTAATCACGGTGTGATTTGGGAAACCAGCCATGTTAAATACAAGCTTAGCAAAGTACTTTGGATCCCGATTGAAGGGGAAAGAAGTATACCTCTTGCAGAAAGAAAAGTTGGAAAACCAATACTTTGGACACCAACTTTAGAACAAGAGCAACAACTTAAACAAGATTGGCAAGAATTAATGGATATGATAGCACTTGGTCAAGTTGAAAAAATCACCGCGCGTTATGGCACCTATTTACAGATCAGACCTAAAGCTGCCAATGGAAAAGCTTTAACTGAAGCCATTGGTGAAAATGGCGAGATTATTTTAACTCGCCCAAGAGGGTTCTATCTTAAAAAGTCATTTACTTCACAAATCCTACAGAATTCCATTGATCATTTAAGTTAAGAAGAAATGATCATTTAATTTCAATCACCCTTATTTTTTTAGCCTTACAAAATACTCCTTTTTTCGTTAAGAAAAAAACCATTTCTTTTATTTTGCAAGAAAATCAAATCTACGTCACATTTTTGCACATTAGTGATTTACTTTGAGCATTTGTGCATATAAATTCATTTAAACATTTGTGAAGCAACAAGAGAATTTGTGAAAGAGGTGTGAGATGAACTTTATATTAGCGGGTCATGGAAACATTGCCGTGGAAATGAAAAATAGCATTGAAATGATAGCTGGTGAGTATCCAAATGTACGGGCTATCACTTTTCAGTTAGGTGATGGTATTGAGACATTAAAAGACAAATATCTAAAAATTATTAATCAATCAACTGAGCAACCATTCATCATTATTACTGATATTTTTTCAGGTAGCCCTTATAACGCAGCGGCAATGTTGGCAATGCAATCAGAAAACATCGAAGTCATCAGTGGTTTATCTTTACCACTTTGTTTAGCGTTATTACATCTTGATTACTCTTCAATTAGCCTTGAAGAAACTTTTGAACAACTTAATGACATGAAATCCGATTTCATCAAATCTTTCAAAAAAATAGCTAAAAATATCGCTGAAGAAGAGGAACTTTAAATGATTATAAATTTAGTACGCATTGATGACCGTTTAATACATGGTCAAGTCACAACAGTTTGGACCAAAGAAGCAAAAGCAGAAAGAATCATTGTTGTTAGTGATGAAGTTGCTAATGACGAAATCCGAGCCACATTAGTTAAACAAGCTGCACCTCCTGGAATTAAAGTTTCTGTTGTGAGTATTGAAAAAGCGGCAGCGGTTTATAAAAACCCAAAATATGAAAACGATACCGTGTTTTATCTTTTTACCAATCCAACCGATATTCTGCGATTAATCGAACAAGGTGTACCAATTAAGAGTATCAATATTGGTGGTATGTCTTTCAAAGCAGGTAAAAAGCAGATTACTAAAGCGGTGTCAGTGGATGAAAACGATGTATCGGCATTTAGAAAGATGCATGAGATGGGAGTTGATCTTTGCTTAAAAGTGGTAATTACCGATCTCAACGTCGATTTTATCAAGCTACTTGAACAAGAATTCCCTATTAATTAATAGGAATAAACAAGGAGGCAAAAAATGGAAATTTCATTATTTCAAATTGTATTAATATTCATCTTCTCTTGTATAGCAGGTATGGGAAGTGTGCTTGATGAGTTTCAAACTCATCGCCCATTAATTGCCTGTACCGTCATAGGCTTAATATTAGGTGATATAAAAACAGGTATCATTTTAGGTGGTACGCTTGAATTGATTGCATTAGGCTGGATGAATATTGGTGCGGCACAATCACCTGATTCAGCACTGGCTAGTGTTATATCCGCGATATTAGTTGTAGTAGGTAAACAAGATATTCAAACTGGAATCGCAATCGCCCTCCCCGTTGCAGCAGCGGGTCAAGTTCTTACGGTATTTGCAAGAACAATCACGGTTGTCTTCCAACATGAAGCTGATAATGCCGCAGAAAAAGTTCAATTCAAAAAAATAGAACTTTTACATTATAGCGCGCTTTTTGTACAAGCTTTACGAGTAGCAATACCAGCAACATTGGTCGCCATTTATGTTGATGCCAATACCGTTAACACCTTATTAAGCATGTTGCCAGATATTGTTACTAGTGGTCTTGCTGTTGCGGGTGGATTTATTGTGGTAGTTGGTTATGCAATGGTATTAAACATGATGATGGTTAAATATTTAGCACCTTTCTTCTATTTAGGCTTTGTTCTTGGAGGTTACTTAAACTTCAGTTTACTCTCATTCGGTATTTTAGGCGTTATTTTTGCCACCATTTATGTCCAATTAAATTCAAAGTTTAACACGACTAAAAATAGCGAAAAAAGTATCGTGGCAAATTCAATCATTGCTGATGACGAGTTAGACGATTAATAAATAAGGATTCTATTATGAAAGAAATGTTAAATACCATTCAAAAGAAAGATATTGTTAGTACATTTATTCGATCTAATTTTCAACAAGCATCTTTCAACTATGAACGAATTCATGCCTTAGCTTTTTGTGTGGATATGATTCCTACAATCAAACGAGTATACAAAACCAAAGAGGAGCAACGTGAAGCATTAAAAAGACATCTAACGTTTTTCAATACGACTCCAGCAATGTGTGGACCCGTTATAGGCGTTACCATGGCAATGGAAGAAGCTCGAGCAAATGGTGCTGATATCTCTGATGGCACAATTAACAGTTTAAAAGTTGGTTTAATGGGACCGTTAGCGGGAGTGGGTGATCCATTAGTATGGGGAACCTTACGTCCAATAACTGCAGCGCTTGGGGCATCACTAGCACTAACCGGAAATATAGCTGGGCCATTACTGTTTTTTGTCTTATTTAACTTAATTCGACTTGCCATGAAATGGTATGGATTAACGTATGGATTATCTAAAGGAATCGGAATTGTTAAAGATCTTTCAGGTAATATTCTTCCAAAATTAACAGAAGGCGCAACAATTTTAGGCCTATTTATCATGGGTGTCTTAGTCACAAAATGGACCTCCATAAATGTCCCACTTATTGTATCCCAAACGACCGGCATGAATGGAGAAGAGGTCATTATGACAGTACAAGGCATTCTCAATGACCTTGTACCAGGATTATTGCCATTAGCGTTAACACTTTTGATGATGAAATTGTTAAGGAAAAAAGTCAGTCCAATAATTTTAATCTTTGCATTATTTGCGGTAGGTATTATTGGCTATGGTTTAGGTATTCTTGCTAAAGGTTAAAGCGTTAAAGAAATAAAAAATTGACCGTTGAAAATGAATAAAAAGGTTTAAAGCAATTACAGAGTACTTTATTAATAGTATTTGATTTCTTGAAATAAAAACGCTTTAAACCTTTTCCTAAATAAATTTAACCAAATTAGAGAATTAGAGGAATATATGAAAACTCAAGCAGTTAGACTGTATGGAAAAAATGATTTGCGATTGGAGTCATTTCAACTTCCTGAAATTACTGATGATGAAATTCTAGTTACAGTCATTGTAGATAGTATGTGTATGTCTTCATTAAAATTAGTCAATCAAGGTGAAAATCATAAAAAAACGCCACCCGACTTAAAAAATAACCCCATTATTATTGGACACGAATGCTGCGGTGAAATTATACAAGTGGGTAAAAAATGGCAACATAAATTCAAACCAGGACAAAAATATGTCGTTCAGGCCAATTTACAACTTTCTGATAGCCCATATTGCGTAGGTTATTCTTATCCTTATACTGGTGGTTGTGCAACTTACATGATAATTAACCATGATGTACTAAAACAAGACTGTTTGATTCCTTATGATGGACAAACTTATTTCGAAGGTGCGTTAATTGAACCATTGTCGTGTATCATTGGGGCATTCAATGCTAATTTTCATTTAAAGCCAAATAGTTATGAACATATTATGGGCATAAAGCCTAATGGTAATCTGATTATTTTAGGTGGTACGGGCCCTATGGGTATGCTAGCAATAGATTATGCATTAGGGGGACCCATCGCACCTAAAAAGGTTGTCGTAACTGGTCGTAGCAAAGAGAAAATAGAACATCTAAAAACCCTTTATCAATCTCGTAATGGTATTGAATTAGAATTTGTGGATATTTCTAATGTCGATGATCAAGCGAAATTATTAAAAGATAAATCCACCACAGGAAGTTTTGATGATGTTTTTGTTTTCTTACCTTCTCAAGAGTTAATTCAACTCGCCTCTCAACTATTAGCGATTGACGGTTGCCTTAACTTTTTTGCTGGACCCCAAGATAAAAACTTTTCGGCTGAAATTAATTTCTACGATGTTCATTATAACTTTACCCATATCGTTGGCACTTCAGGCGGTAATACTAATGATATGCGAGAAGCGGTGAAACTAATCGAATCAGGTTCGGTAGATGTGGCAAAAATCGTAACTCACATTATGGGTATAGACCAAGCAAGTAAAGTCACTCAAATACAGGATCAGATTAAAGGTGGAAAAAAATTAGTTTATACCCACAAAAAGTTTGATCTTAAATGCATAGAATCATTAGATAAAAATGCGGATGATATTACTTTACAAAAAATACTCTCTAAAAATAATGGTATTTGGTCAAAAGAAGCTGAAGATTATGTTTTAAATTATTTTCCTGATATTGATTCTTGATTTATACTCTATTCAAATCAAGATGACATTTATTTGTGACATCTTGATTTGAATAAAAATATGGAGTTTTTTAATAACTAAAGATAATAAGATAACGCTACTATGATTAATCAAAATTTTAGCAACGACGAGTTTGAACAGCATAAGATGTTAATTAAGATTGCTCAATTGTATTATGAAGAAAATAAAACACAGTCCGAAATAGCAAAAATAGTTAACATACATCGCTCAAGCATTAGTCGAATGTTAAAAACAATACGCGAGCTAGGCATTGTTTCAATTTCGATTAATTATAATCTGTTACCTGATATAGCGTTAGAAGAAAAAATTTGTAATAAATATCATTTAAAACAAGTCATTGTTGTACCCGTCAACACTGATATAGACAATGAAAGTAAAAATCAGATTGTTTGTAATGTGGCAGCAAGTGTCTTACTCAAAAATATTACCGATAATGATGTGATTGGTGTGTCCTGGGGACGCTCGATCAATTATATTGTGAATAGTTTAAAAAATGATAATGCTACATTTGAAAATGTTACCATCGTACCAATGATTGGTGGCCCTTCTGGCAAGATTGAAACAAAATACCACGTAAATAATATAGCTTGTAAACTTTCCGATAAACTTAAAAGTAAAGCAATATTAATTGATTACCCCGCTATCGTTGATACCGCTAATTTAAAAACTGAAATTGAAAAAACTCAACACATGAAAGAACTCAATGATTGGTGGAATAAGATCACAGTTGCTTTATTTAGTATTGGTTGTCCAGCTATATCCAAAAGCTCAATTTGGTATGGTTTTTATGGTGAACTTTTTCAAAAAATTACTAACAGAAAAATTGTCGGCGACATTTTATCGCGATTTTATGACAAAAATGGTAAAGAATTACAAACGCCATTCCATGATCAAATTATTGGCGTGACGTTAGAAAATTTAAAAAAAATCCCTCTAAAAATATGTGCAAGTGGCGACGCTGAAAAACTTAACAGTTTAATCGCTGCATTAAATGCAAATTATATTGATGTATTAGTCATTAGTGATGAAATGGCAAATCAATTAGTTAATTGATCTCATAAAAAAGCTGACACTTGCGTAAATTAAAACGTCATTTCAATTTTTATAAATTATTTTTTAAATTTGTGACTCTATTAACAGATTCTTAGACTATTAACCTAGATAATCATTTTTATACTTCATCTTTTTTATTCTTCATTAAGGAAAAAACATGTATCGTTTAATTATAAAAAATGGATTATCTATTAGTTTACTCACGCTTACCGCTAGTTTCGCTGTGATAGCTTCACCACCATTTGTTCCAGTTACTTTGGACAAACTTAATATTCCTAATAAACAATGTAATGTTAGAGATTATGGCGCTGAAGCAACAGGTATTTGGTATGATACAAAAGCATTTCAAACCGCTATTAATGATTGTGCGCAAAATGGCGGTGGTAAAGTTATTGTTCCTGCGGGTTATTACCTATCTGAACCGCTATTTTTAAAAAGTAATATTGAATTTCATTTAGAAAAAGGGGCGGTAGTACAAGCTTCAGCAGAGGAAAGTGCATATCATCCTTCAGAAGAACAAAAAAAATGGTCATCATCAGATGAATCATTACCACTAACAAAACAATGGATTGGGTTTATTAATATTGCAGAAGAAAAAAATATTGCTATCACCGGTGAAGGAATTATTGATGGGCAAGGTTCAACGCTTCTAGAAAAATACCGCGCTGAGACTCGTCAAGCCGGAAAAAAGGGACCAACAAATCGCCCACGTCTACTTTTATTTAAAAACGCTAACAATATTTTAGTTGAAGGCGTCACAATACAAAATTCGCCAAGTTTTCATATTGTTTTTAAAAATGTGGAAAATATTACAATTAATAAAACAACAATATCCGCTCCAGCTTGGTGGCAAAACACGGATGCCATTGATCCAATGGATAGTAGAAGAGTCAGTATTACAAAAAACACAATAAGTGTGGGTGATGACCATGTTGCCATTAAATCAACAGTAAACAACCTTAGCCATGATTTTTATATTGCAGATAATAACTTTATGCTCGGTCGTGGATTATCTATTGGTTCAGAAACATATGGCGGTGTGAGCAATTTACTTGCAGAAAATAATACCTTTACCGATGCGATGTATGGTATTCGAATCAAATCGCCAAGAGGCAAAGGTGGTGAAGTTAAAGATATTGAGTATAACAATACAACAATGGTCAATGTAAAAACGCCAATTGTTTTGTCAGCTTATTATAAAGGCGGCCCAACAACAAAAGATGCAAAAATTAAAGCGTTGCAAGAAGGTGAATTTGCTGGTGGATTTATGTTAGGCGATCAGATTTATCCTGCGGATACTGAACAACCAAAAGAGCATAAACAAACCCCATACTTCAATAACATTAGCTTCAATAATCTTACTGTAAAAGGTAAAAGTAATTACGCTGGTTTTATTATTGGAACACCAGAAAAGCCATTCAATAATATTAGATTTTCAAACATCAATATTGAAGCGGAAAACGGTTTTAAAATTCGTAACGCATCAGTTGAGTTTAGTCACACTAAAATTAATGTAGAAAAAGGATCAGATATTATAAAAGAAAAAGGAAGTCATATTACTCATCAATAATAATTTGGTGGCTCAGATTTGAGCTAATAAAAAATTCACAAACTAGAGCGTTACCAATTGAAACTGTCAAACCGACAAACAAAACAGGTAACGCTTATTTTTCTGACTCAAAATTAACGCAATAAATAATCTTATTAAATTTACTTGAAGAACTACAGAATATTTCATTGATCTTCGCTAAAAAGTGCATTATCTATCATTAATTTCCGTGAAATCAATACCGACTAAGCGCAAGCAAGATATCACGCTTTTGTTCATTATGCTGTTTTTTAAATTTTCTTTTTACCACAACGTGATCTCTCATTAATCGTTTTGACTTTAAAATCTCGCCTCTAAAATGATTTTTATCCGTTCAATGTAAATTAAGTAATTCAATATAGAACTCAAAACTTAATGAAATGGTATAGACTCCTCAATTATTTTTACAAATAAACGTCAATCAACCCAGAAAATCATCAACTAAAAAGTTTAATTAATGTTCCATAATCAAGATCAATAATTTGCTACCAATTGATTATTTGCATATTTCATTTGTTAATTTGTGATCCAAAACACAATTTGGAACGCTGTTTTAATTATAATGATCTTCAGTTTTGTTATTAAATTTGGAGCAAAAACATGGATCTTTTTCTAAATATATTTGGTCAGCCTGCTATCATAATTGCATTAGTTGCGTTCATTGGTTTGGTACTACAGAGAGCAAAACTTTCTAAAATTATTACTGGCACCCTACTTTCATTTATTGGTTTTGTGTTAATTAAAACGGGTGGAAAAATCTTAGGTGGTGTGTTAATTATGTTCAGTAACATGTTTACTCATGCATTTGGAATGCATGGGGTCGTACCAAGTAATGAAGCCATTACCGCATTGACGATGGAATCACTTGGTACTAGTGCCGCCTTTATCCTCTTTTTTGCGATGATAATTAATCTACTATTAGCAAGATTTACCCGTTTTAAATCGATTTATTTATCATTGCATTTAGTGCTATTCATGGCATTTTCATTTACCGCAGTTTTACAAGGTATGGGCTATAATGGCTATATCATTGTTGCAACTGGCGCAATGATTATTGGCCTTTATATGGCGATATTTCCAACTTTACTCTCTAAATTTAGCCGTACAATAATAGGGCATAATGATTATTGTATTGCCCATGCTGGTACAGTTTCATACTTATTAGGTTCCTATTTAGGTAAATGGCTAGGAAATAAAAAAAATGATATCGAAAAGATTAAAATAAATGATCGTTTTAGCTTTTTAAGGCAATCAGATGTTGCGACTTTTATTACCATGTTTGTTTTACTATGCTTATCCGGCGCTTTTTCATCCGCTGAGTATTTGAAAGAGATACTGAAAAACAATACGTTTATTATTTTTGCGTTGGAACAATCAGCTATTTTTGCCGGAGGACTCTATATTGCCAAAAAAGGGGTCGCTATTTTTACTGAAGAAATCATCCCAGCTTTTAAAGGATTTGCCCAAGTTGTCGCACCTGGTTGTGTGCCGGCGGTCGATCCAATGGTGTTTTTTGATAAAGCACCAAATTGTGTATTAGTTGGTTTTATTGTGAGTTTCTTTACTGAAATAGCTTGTGTGGTTGTTTTCCCCTTTATTGGTTTACCTATTATCATTCCCGGAATTATGGCAAGCTTCATCACTGGTGGAACAGCAGCAATATTTGGTAACTCAACAGGTGGAGCAAGAGGAGCGGTTATTGCCTCTTTCGTTAATGGTTTACTTTTATGTGTGTTGCCAGCCCTCGCATTACCTCTCTTTAAATTTTTAGGTGTTGAAGGTGTAACCTTTGCTGATCCTGATTTCACATCCTTATCGTTAATCACTGAATTTATTGTTAAGCTATTTAGTTAATCAAAAAGTCCGTTGCTGTAACGGACTTTTTCTCGATAAATTTAAATTAAATCAAACATTAATATTTTTGAATTTCTTTGATAATTATAGAGTTGTTTCTTTTTAATCGGTAGATCATCCACTTCAGCTGGATTAAAACCTTTTTCACGAAACCAATGAATGCTTCGAGTGGTAAGCACAAAGATTTTTTCTAATCCTAAATTATTAGCACTTTCTGAAATTTTTTCTAATAATAAATCACCGCGTGATGAGTTTCTATATTGCGGATGAATAGCCAAACAAGCCATTTCACCCATTTTTTCTTCTGGATAAGGGTAAAGCGCAGCACAGCCAATTGTCATATTATCACGTTCAATAATAGTGAATTTGTCAATTTCCATCTCTAATTGTTCTCGTGAACGTTTAACTAAGATACCCTGCTCTTCAAGTGGTCGAATCAGCTCCAATATCCCACCTATATCATTGATTGTTGCCAAGCGAACTTGCTCTGAATGTTCCATTGCAACTTGTGTACCAATACCATCGCGAGAAAACAATTCTTGCAAAATAGAGCCATCTACTAGATAACTAACTAAATGGCTACGACGGACGCCATTACGACATGCTTTGGATGCCGCACGCAAAAAACGAGCCTCACTAGATAGGTGTTTACCACATTCTTCTTTGCGATTAACATAATTATCAGCATCCACTGGGAACAGATCAGTTATTACATGATTTTGTTCATCAAGTACACCTTGTTCTGCACAAAAACTGATTAGTTTATCGGCTTTAAGTCGAATAGCTACTTCGGCTGCAACATCTTCTGACGATAAATTGAAACTTTCACCTGTAACTGACACACCTACAGGACCTAATAGTACAATCGAACCACGATTTAATTGCTCATCTATTGCTTCGTTATTAATTCGACGTATTTTACCTGTATGGCAATAATCAACACCATCATCAACACCTAATGGTTGTGCTATAACAAAATTACCACTAACCACATTAATATGTGCGCCTTGCAAAGGTGTATTATTTAAGCTCATTGATAAGCTGGCGGTAATATTAAGTTGTAATAACCCTGTTACCTGTTTAACTACATCTAGAGTTGGGCCATCAGTGATCCGAGTATTTTTATGGTATTTAGGTTTAATATTATGATTTTTCAGTGATTCATCTATTTGGTTACGCGCACCATTAACAATGACCAGTTTAATACCCAAGCTATGCAATAAACCAATGTCACTAATGATACTTGCATAATTATTACTTTTTAAAACTGCACCAGTTAATAAAATAACGAATGTTTTTCCTTGATGTGCATTAATATAAGGTACTGAATGCCTTAAACCATCAACGAGTTCAGTTGTTCTTTCTTTCATCGCACCACCACCCAAAATGAATATTTATTCAAATTTTTTGTATTTTTATTTATTTTTTATCCAATGGCAAGTCTTTTTTGAAAAATTCAAGAACATAAAATAGATAAAACTATTTTATAAAAATAGCTTAGCGAATAGTTAATGGAAGATAATGAAAGAAGTAGAGTTAATGATTTTTCAGTTTTTCAATCATTTGATTTAGAATTAAATTTTCATCTTGATCAACATCTACAATATGATGAGCAGCATCATGATATAAAGGCAAACGTTCAGCAAGAACTTTCTCCATTTCGTCAGAAATTGATAAACCCGTTAATGATGGTCGTTGAGCAATATTAGGATCTTTCATCAAGCGAGCTGCTAATATTTCAGCAGGCGCAGATAGAAATATGACGACACCATTTTGCTTCATAAACTGTCGATTTTTCTCAGCTAATACCATACCGCCACCAGTTGCAATAACGCGATTTGGCTTAGCGGTATCAATAAGGACTTGGCTTTCTCTAGCACGAAAACCCTCCCAACCTTCTTTTTCTACAATCTCAGCAACCGTTTTTTGCGTGGTTTCAAGTAAATGACAATCTGTATCGATAAAAGAAAATGATAACTCTTTGGCTAACATTTTACCCATTGTTGTTTTGCCAGCAGCTCTTGCGCCAACTAAAAAAATTATTTTTTTCATTTTGGGCCCTTCTTGATATACAGATCTTAAAATAAGTTATTTATGTATGCTAGTGATTCATTTTTATTTTTGCAATATTTTTTTACAATTTGATTTTATTATCCATATGATTTAATGAATAATAATATCCAAAAAAGTGTAAATAATTTAATGCAATTTACCTAGCATTCTTTAAACATAATCTAGCGTTGAGCATAACAATCAACACAACTTTTCTAAACCTCTAAAATAAAGTTCAGTAGCAATCGATTGATGCAATCGCCATTGAATCACATCTAATTCAGGATTCACTTTTTTAAACTCTTGGTATGTCATGAAATATCGAATGGTATTACTTCCAACACGATCATTAATACTATTGATAATCAGTTTTATTTTTTCACTACGAAGATTTTTTAATTCTTTCATTGTAGTTGCGACATTTTCAGGAACAGGTAAAACTCCGTTTTCCCAATCATGCCAAGTTTTTACGTCCGTTTTACCAATATACTCACTTGCCTCTGATACTTTTAGCATCAGAAAACGGCGAAATGCTTGTAACTCTAAATTAGTCATAAATACTCCCTTTTAATCACATTTTAAATTTATTAATCACTTTAACAATCTTAGCCGATTTAATAAATTTTTAAGATGAAGATTAAATATTCAGTCACCATCCCAATTGAATGAGATGGTTAATTTTAAGCTTTTATTTACCTGATAAAGCATCAATCACAGCTTGTTTTGCTCTATCTGAAAGCTCTTTTCCTGTCCAAATTTTAAATTGAGCATTTGCTTGACCAATAAACATCTCACGTCCAGAAATCGATTCCCATCCTGCTTTTTCAGCTTCTTGTCTAAACTTCGTGTTATATGGTGTGTACACAATATCGTAAGCTATGCCTTTACCTTTAAACCATGCTTGTTCATAAGGAGTTTGATCTTCAAATTTACCTTGCATACCTAATGGAGTAGAGTTGACAATAATCTGTGCTTCAACTTTATCTCTATCTGCCCAAGCTACCGTTTTAAGATTAAATTCTTTAGCTAATGCTTCGGGTAAATCAGTGACAATATCGGTAACTGTTATATCACTATATCCAAGATCTTGTAATCCAACAACCGCCGCACGTGCTGCACCGCCCGCCCCAAGTATTAACACTTTTTTATATTCAGCTGGTAATTTCTTTTGCGCTAGTGGTTGCATAAAACCAATAATATCGGTGTTATCGCCACAAAGCTTATCACCATCCCAATAAACTAAATTAGCTGCACCCGCTTTTTTAACATGATCAGTGACTTCATCTAAATAAGGAATAATAGTTTGTTTGTGAGGGATCGTAACGCACAAACCACGGATATTTAGTAATCGTACTGATTTAAAAAGTGTCGCAATTTCCTCTGGTGGTGTAGGAAAAGGTACAAGTACGGCAGGAATACCATAATCTTGGAAAGATGTAGTATGAATAAGTGGGCTCATACTATGCCCCAAAGGATAACCGATAATGCCATAGATGCTATATGGCGTAAACTGACTCATACTATCTCCTTGAAAGTAAATAAATTCAGACTAATAGATGAAATTTAAAATCCATAGTATTAAAACACAGTTATTATAAGATTAAATCGTTTTATATTGAACAAAAACAATCTAAATTATGAGATAATTATTTCGTCATAATAATGAATTTAGAATTATTAATCTTTTTCAATTAAAAACTTATTTTTAAGCTTAGATAAGATAATGCTTGAGAATTTACCTGTAAAAGCGTATACTTCGCTACCTCATTATTATGGGTGTAGTGTGAGAGGTTAGACTGCTTCTCAAATAGAACTGCAGCAAACTAAAAGCCTGACGAGGTTAATTCCATTAACATATTACGCCCAAGGCTTAAGCATAGAAATTTCGGAGAATTATTGACATGTCACGAGTATGCCAAGTAACAGGAAAAGGTCCTTTAGTGGGAAATAATCGTTCTCATGCGATGAATGCTACTAAACGTCGTTTTCTACCAAATCTTCAAACTCACCGTTTTTGGGTTGAGAGTGAAAAACGTTTTGTAAAATTACGTATATCTGCTAAAGGTATGCGAACTATCGATAAAAAGGGTATTGATGCAGTTTTAGCTGAACTTCGTGCCCGTGGTGAAAAGTACTAATAAGGAAACCATATCATGGCTAAAGGTGTACGTGAGAAAATTAGATTAGTTTCTTCTGCTGGTACCGGTCATTTTTATACCACTAGCAAAAATAAAAGAACAATGCCTGAAAAAATGGAGATCAAAAAATACGATCCTGTTGTTCGTCAGCACGTTGTTTATAAAGAAGCTAAAATTAAATAATTTTACTTTTAAATAAAAAACCCAGCTTAGCTGGGTTTTTTTATATCTATGTTTGTGATAATTAGATTAAATTAATAAAAAAGCTCCAGTTTCAACTGAAGCTTTATAAATTAAATGATGTCTTATTTTAAATATTCTTGCTCATATGCTCTTGCTTTTTTATCATCAAAAGCATGTTCCCAGCGGGCTATAACGATAGCAGCCAATGCATTACCCACAACATTAACTACTGTTCTACCCATATCTAAAATACGCTCAACACCCATAATATAACCAATACCCTCGATTGGAATACCAACACTACCAAGTGTAGCTGATAACACTAAAATTGAAGCACCTGGTACACCAGCGATCCCTTTTGATGCTATCATCAATGTTATAACAATGATAATTTGATCCAGAATGCTTAAATCCATACCAAATAATTGCGCGAGAAAAATAACAGTTATACTTTGATATAGTGTTGAACCATCAAGATTAAATGAATATCCAGTAGGGATAACAAAACTCGTAATTGCTTTCGGTGCACCATAAGCTTCCATTTTTTCAATGATCTTAGGCAAAGCTGTTTCAGAGCTTGCAGTTGAAAACGCAATGACGAGTTCTTCTTTCAATATTTTTAATAAGGTAAAAATATTAAATCGGCACAATTTACAAACTAAACCTAATATGACCAAGGTAAATATAATCATTGCTGAATAAACGGTTAAAATCAATTTCAGTAATGGCAATAATGAAGCGAATCCATATTTGGCAACAGTTACCGTGATTAATGCAAATACCCCAATAGGTGCGTAACGCATAATCATATTAGTGACTTTAAACATTGTATCTGATACCACTTTTAACAAGAATAAAAATGGATCACGCTGTTTATCCGGTAGCGACATTAAGCCTAAGCCAAAAAAGACACAGAAGAAGATAACAGGTAAAACTGCACCATCAGACATTGCTTTAAAGATATTAGCTGGAATCATGTCTAAAATCATAACAATTAAACCGTGAGGTTTACCGCTAAGTTCTTCAGCTGCTTTAGTATATTTACTAATATCTGCTGAGGCTAACGTTGAAGAATCAATTCCCGCGCCAGGTGCAAAGAAATTTCCCCAAAAAAGACCTAACAAAATAGCAATAGTAGTAATAATTTCAAAATAAAGAATAGTTTTAAAACCAAGCATTCCTAAACGTTTTGAACCACCAATGCCTGCTATACCTAACGTTAACGTACTAAGAATAATTGGTAATACAATCATCTTGATTAAGCGGATAAAGATATCACCTGCTGGTTGGAAAATATTAACAATTGCAAATTGATAATATGAATGTAATTCATGATTAGGATCAGCTAATTCATATAGAAAAGCACCTGCCACTACACCTAAGACCAAGGCAATTAAAATTTGCCAAGCAAGATTAGTTACAACTTTTTTTATAGAGAAAGACATGTAATTCTATTCCTTGTCGTGGTTTTCGAAAACAAAAAAGGATTAGTCTGTGTGGCTAATCCTTTTTTATAATTAAAAATTATTCTTCGGATTCTTGAGCGGAATCATCACTATCATAAGCCTCTTGGGACAATTCCGATTCATCATCATCTTCCGTTTCAGCAATTCGTTGTAATCCGACCACTTTTTCGTTTTCGGCTGTTCGAATTAAGGTTACCCCTTGAGTGTTTCGGCCCACTATGCTTACTTCAGATACACGAGTACGTACTAAGGTACCAGCATCAGTAATAAGCATGATTTGGTCAGTTTCTTCAACTTGTACTGCACCAACTACTGCACCGTTTCGTTCACTCACTTTAATAGAGATAACCCCTTTTGTAGCGCGTGATTTAGTTGGATATAATTCTTGTTCAGTACGTTTTCCATAACCATTTTGAGTTGCAGTTAAGATTGCACCATTTCCTCGAGGAACAATTAGTGATACAACTTTATCATCACCTTCTAATTTAATACCTCGAACACCTGTCGCTGTTCGTCCCATGCAACGAACTTTATTCGCTGGGAATCGAACCACTTTACCATTAGCAGAGAATAACATAATGTCTTCGGTGTTAGAGATTTGAGAGACTTCATCATCACTATCTGTATCTTCAACAACCACATCATCGTTTAGTTCTTCATCATCAACGATATCAGATGTTTCATTACTTGTTAAATCAACACCAATAAGTTCATCATCATCACGTAAGTTAATAGCAATTATGCCACCGCTTCGAGGACGACTAAATTCAATTAGGGAGGTTTTCTTAACCGTACCTTGTGCTGTTGCCATAAATACACAATGTTCATCATCAAATTCACGAACAGGTAGAATTGCTGTAATGCGTTCATCAGCTTCTAGCGGTAATAAATTAATAATTGGACGACCTCGAGAACCTCGGCTGGCTTCTGGTAATTGATACACTTTCATCCAATATAAACGGCCACGGCTAGAGAAACAAAGTATAGTATCGTGAGTATTAGCAACTAATAACTTCTCAACAAAATCTTCTTCTTTAATTTTTGTTGCCGATTTACCTTTACCACCTCGACGTTGCGCTTCATAATCAGATAGCGGTTGATATTTCACATAACCTTGATGAGAAAGTGTAACTACAACATCTTCCTGAGCAATTAAGTCTTCAATATTGATATCAGCGCTGCTTGCAGTAATTTCTGTTCTTCTTGCATCTTGGAATTGATCGCGAACCGCTTCAAGCTCTTCACGAATAACTTCCATTAATCTTTCAGGGCTTGCAAGGATATGGAGTAAACCACTAATTTGAATTAGTAACTCTTTATATTCATCAAGAATTTTTTCGTGTTCAAGTCCGGTTAATCGATGTAAACGAAGATCTAAGATAGCTTGAGCTTGAGCTTCTGAAAGATAATAATGGCCATCTCGAATACCAAACTCTGGCGCTAAATCTTCCGGTCGAGCAGCATCATTACCAGCTTTTTCAAGCATTGCAGCAACATTACCTAGTTGCCAAGCTTGCGATAATAGTTTAGCTTTAGCTTCCGAAGGCGTAGCCGCGGCACGGATTAATTCAATTACAGGATCTATATTAGCTAATGCAATAGCTAAACCTTCCAATACATGTGCACGTTCACGAGCTTTACGAAGTTCATAAATAGTTCGACGCGTTACCACTTCACGGCGGTGAAGAACAAACGCTTCGATCATTTCTCTTAAATTTAATAGTTTTGGTTGGCCTTTATGTAAAGCCACCATATTAATACCAAAAGAAACTTGTAGTTGAGTTAATGAAAAAAGATTATTTAAAACAACTTCACCAACGGCATCGCGTTTAATCTCAATAACAATACGCATACCATCTTTGTCTGATTCATCGCGCAGTGCTGAAATGCCTTCAATTTTTTTATCTTTGACTAACTCTGCAATCTTCTCGATTAATTTTTTCTTATTAACTTGATAAGGAATTTCATTAACAATAATCGTTTCACGACCAGTGTGATCATCAACTTCAACCGTTGCTTTAGAACGAATATAAATGATACCACGACCAGTTCGATAGGCATTTTCAATACCTTTACGCCCATTAATTAATGCTGCGGTAGGAAAATCTGGACCTTTAATATACTCCATTAAACCATCGACAGAGATATTTTCATCTTCAATGAATGCCAAGCAGCCATTAATCACTTCAGCTAAATTATGAGGAGGAATATTAGTTGCCATACCAACTGCAATACCCGATGAACCGTTAATGAGTAAATTAGGAATTCGAGTTGGAAGGACATCAGGGATCATTTCTGATCCATCATAGTTTGGCGAGAAGTCTACGGTTTCTTTGTCAAGATCTGTCAACAATGCCCCTGCAAATTTTTGCATACGAATTTCGGTATAACGCATTGCAGCAGCAGAGTCGCCGTCAACAGAACCAAAGTTACCTTGACCATCAACAAGCATATAACGTAATGAGAATGGTTGTGCCATACGAACGATAGTGTCATAAACAGCAGAATCACCATGTGGATGATATTTACCGATTACATCCCCGACAACACGAGCAGATTTTCGGTAAGGTTTATTCCAGTCGTATCCAGCTTCATGCATAGCAAATAAAACTCGTCTGTGGACGGGTTTTAGTCCGTCACGTACATCAGGCAAAGCACGCCCGACGATAACAGACATTGCATAATCAAGATAAGAGGATTTTAATTCGTCTTCAATATTGACGGGAGTTATTTCTTTGGCTAGTTCGGTCATAACACCATGTTCTCTTATTAATTTAAATCTTAAAATAGCTTATAATTATAGCACAAAAATAGCTATTAATGCAGAACTAAACTGTTTTTATTTCAACTTATTCTGTATGAATAAACAAAGTATTTTCAATTAATTGGCATAAACAGTTCAAAATCATTGTGTGCATTTCGTAGGCCATCACCTTTTTGTAAGATGGAATTCTGATTTCAATATCATTCTGACCAAGCAATCCGATTACTTCACCGCCATCAAATGCGGTTAATGCAACAATTTTCATATCTTTTATCACAGCTTCTTGGACGGCACGAATAATTGAACGACTATTACCTTCACAAGTGGATATAATCAAAATATCACCTTGTTGCCCTAAAGCTTGAATTTGCCTCGCATATATCTCTTCATGATTTGATATCGCACTTAACAAAACATTATCCGAAACTAAAGCAATAGCAGGAATACTTGGCCTTTCAATGTCAAGACTTGTAATTAAGCGTGAAGTAAAGCTTTGTACATTCGCTGCCGCAGCCCCATTACCACATCCCATAATTTTATTACCATTAAGTAATCCACCAACAATAATATTAGCTGCTTTTTCAATTGAAGAGCCTAGTGATTCCGCCATCACTATTTGAGTTTGAATACTTTCAGTAAAATAATTTTTTATTAAATCTTGCACGTTTTTCACCTAACCATTAAAACGCATTAACTATCCATTTTTGATCTTTGCCCGTTATGGCAAAAACATCAAATCTAAACTCTGTTTCTTCAATATTAAAGTTATTCTCTAACATCCAAAGTTGTGCAGCTTGTTTAATTTTAGATTGTTTATTAAACGATATTGTCATTTCAGCTTCACCAAAATGGGCATTTTTTCTATATCTAACTTCAATAAAGACCAAGCAGGTTTTGTCTCGCATAATTAAATCAATTTCACCAATTTGGTATAGGCTATTTTGTTCCAATAATACAAGTCCTTGCTTGGTTAAAAATTGGCAAGCTAATTGTTCATAATACTTACCAATTTTTTTACTATTCGCTTTGCTGTGAGGACTGATCAGATGCTTCATAAACATATTCTTGCCAAGAAAGTGATCGCGTTACTTCGCATTGATTACTTGTTGACAATTTACCGGTCATACCATCTAAAAAATTAGGTTGATAAGAATCCAATTGATTGAAACGATTAGCGAGTCTCCATGCATCAATACCCATAGCGTATAATCGAGTTAAAGAATAATCTTTTTGAATATTGCCAGGGATAAGGGAAGACATTCTATCAGATGACTTAATAATCAATGGAATATCAGCATACTCAGTTTTATTCATATCATAGTTAAAATCATTTGAAGCGCTTGCTACATGGCTTTTAGAACTAGAATAAAGTGTAACTGATGATGACCCATTACCAATAGTTTTGCCCGCGCCCAAATCAAGCATTGGTTTTATTAACGTTAATTCGTCATATGATGCATAAACATAAATCGCATCAAAACCAGCGGAACTTGATGATGTTGTAGCACTACCATCATCAAAAGAGACTGGACGGCCAGTTAAACTTATTCCACTATTATGATTCATATTGCCTCTCAAAGTACCGATACTACCGACATATTGGACATAAGCTTGAGAACCATTAGCAATTTGTGACCATTGTTTAGCAAAACTTTTAGCAACTCGTCTACCTAAATCAGTTTGTGGAACAATTAACAGTGGTTTTTGCTTATTTTGAGCAAAAATATGGTCAGCCGCATCTTTTGCTTCATCTTCAGGAGATAATGCGAAGAAACACATCTTATTAGAGGAAACAGTACCATCATCCACTTTATTTAATGCTAAAACAGGAATAGAAGGTGCTAACTGTTTTATTTTAATGACTTCTTCTTTCAACAATGGACCAACAATTAATTCAACATTTTGTGCTTGAGCTTGTTCAATTAAGCTTTCCATTGGTAATGATGTGGTATCTAAAACAACAACATTTTGTTGCGGTTCTTGTGGATAAAATTTAACAGCATCAACATAACCTTGACGAATTGTATTACCAAATATACGAGAAGAACCATTTAAAGGTAATAATAAAGCAACTGTTTTCGTATTTACATTATCAACTGAAAGCTTTTGGCCACCTACTAGCGCCGAAACAATCTCTTGGGCTGGATGATTTGGATATCTTGATGACCAATCTTCAATAGCTTGTTTTAATTGTGCACTTTGACTACTATTTGTTGCATCAACAACATCAGTACTATCACCTGACTGAGCTAATGCTTTTTTATTATTACTTTTATATGTATAACTTAAATCAATCCAACCTTTTAATATTACTTCATTTTCAAGGGCAGAAATTTGGCTTATTTGACTTGCAGATAATTTGCTAAAGAATTTCCAAGTATTATTTAATATCTGCTTTTGATGTTTCTCAGGGGCAAATTTTTGTAAAGACAAATAATCATGAGCTTGTTCATTTATATTTCTAGCTTTGCGATCTAAAGCTAATTTTATTGAATAATAACGATATGATTGTGAATCATTTAATTTATCAGCAGATAGTTGATTAATATTAAATGGCTGTCCTTTTCTGACCGCTATTTCGCCTTGAGATAACAATTGGTCTTTTTGTTGTTCAGCATTAAGATTCGCAGGAAGCTCAGATAATAATTTGTTTGCTTGAGACAATTTATTCTCATTTATTAAAGCCCGCACAGCTAACAATTGCCAATCGATTTTGGCATTTCCTGAACTTGATTCAGCTTGCGACAAATAATAATTGGAATCTTTAGTCTCATCATATTTACCACTTTTCGATAAGCTGAGATTACAGCCAATTAAAAGCGAAAATAATGCTAACATAACAATAGCATAAAAGGATTGTTTTAATTTCATACCCATTCTCTTATAAATTTTCATCCCCAAATTCGTTGCACATGAACAGTAACTTCCTCACGATCGTGATAAAGCTGCTTAGCCTGAATTTGTACATTGATTTGATTATTATTTAGTTCTTTTATTAGTAATTGTAAATTTTGTTTTACTTCTTCATAACGTTTTTTCATTGGCAACTTGAGATTAAAAATTGTCTCTCGGCACCAACCATTAATAAGCCACTTGGCAATTAATTCTGTTACTTTGGCTGGTTTTTCAACCATATCACACACTAGCCAATAAATATTATGCTTTTTAGGTATAAATTTGAAGCCATCTTCACGATAATGTTTAACTTGCCCTGACTCCATAAGTTTTTCATTCATCGGACCATTATCTATAGCATATACCATCATGCTTCTTTTGACTAATTGATAAGTCCATCCTCCAGGACATGCACCTAAATCAACTGCATTTAAACCACCTTTTAGCCGTTCATCCCACTCTTCATAAGGAATAAAAATATGAAAAGCTTCTTCTAGTTTTAACGTGGAACGGCTTGGGGCATCAGCAGGAAATTTTAATCTTGGTATTCCCATATAAAAAGGTGAATTATTTTGACTTAAGGAATATCCTACATAACAACTATTATTGTTAATGAATAATAGATGAATTACTGGCCGTGATGGATTTTGAACTTTTAAAAGGATGCGCTTATTTCGTAAAGCTTGTCGAAGAGGAACTGTAAATTTCCGACAAAATCCTGCTAATTGTTTACCTTCATTCGTATCAGCAACTTCGACACGCAAATCACCTGCTTTATCAACAATACCAGATAATGCCTCGATTATTGGAGTGATACGATCTTCTGTTGGTAAATTATCTAATAAATCACCTGCAACAAACATTTGTCTGGCAAAAATCAGTGTTCGAAATGAAATTTCTTTAATCAATAATTGAGCATCACCATCTTGGTAACATTCAAATATTATATAACCACTATTTTCTTTAACTTTCGCAAATCCAAATATCTCTTTTTGTGCGGCCCTATCAGTTATTTCTGCCGCACATTCTTTTTCGAATCCAGGCCGGCAATACAAAATTATTTTATTTAGTTTTTGCATATCGTATCTTATCGTTTTTCACAATCGAATTTGTTAAATTAATCTGATTGAACTTTATCAGTATATAAAGGAGCATCCCCTTTGGGACGAGTTTTAAATCGTCGATGCAACCACATATATTGTTCTGGTGCTTTAAGAATTTCCTGTTCAATTGCTTTATTCATAAACGTGGCCGCTTGAACATCATCATCGATAGGATATCCCTTAAGTTCAGGAGTCACATAAACGGTATAATGACCTTTTGTTTCACGTTTAGGGGTGAAAGGTATAATTGCTGGTTGGCCTAATTTAACTAAAATTCGAGTCCCTATTGTGGTTGCGGCTTTTTCGACAGCAAAAAGTGGAGCAAATACACTATTTTTAGGGCCATAATCATGATCAGGTGCATACCATAACAATTCACCATTTTTTAGTGCTCTAATCATGCCTTTAGTATTATAGCGATCCAACATATATTTGTTTGATTTTAAACGTCCTTTTAATTGAATATAATCCATAACCGGATTATCGTTTGGTCGATAGACACCAACACCAGGATGACTCATTCCTAAAATACGTGCACCTAGTTCTAACGTTAAAAAATGAATCCCAATTAATAGAACACCTTGTCCAGATTGTTGTATGCGAGTGATATGCGAATCACCTACAATTGAAGAGTGTTTAGCAAGTCTTTTATCTGACCAAAACCAAGCCATACCCGTTTCAAATATAGCAAGTCCAGTTGAAATAAAATTATCTCTTAATATTTTATCGCGTTCTTGATCAGTTTTTTCAGGAAAACATAGTTTCAAGTTCTGTTTTGCGGTTTCTTTACGCTTACCGATTAACTTCATTGAAAGCAATCCTAAGCCTTTTCCTATTTGATAAATTATTGGATATGGCAACAATACGATTAGATATAAAATACTAATACCAAACCACGTTAACCAGTAACGAGGATGTAATAACCGTTTTGTAAAAGTAGGATGAATTTCTTGACTCATATTAAGATTAAATAACAATTTAAACAAAGTGAATTATTATATACCAATCTTGAATTAAGCGGCAGAAAAATAAAATAATTAAGCATGATGGAACATCATTTTATTAATAGATTTTTTTGTAAAGATAATGTTTTAAAAAAGATGTTAGGGATTAAATTGATTAATCCCTATTCTATAATTTTTAGTAATTATTAAATTGAAATACGCTCAAAAAGGCCGCTCCTCAACTTTTTTTTAATTTTAAATAGCTACTGGCGCTTTAATTGCAGGATAAGGGTCATAGCCAACAATTTCGAAATCTTCAAACTCATAATCAAAAATTGTAGGTGGCTTACGTTTAATAACCAGTTTAGGCAATGGTTTCGGTTCACGACTTAATTGTAAATGGGTCTGTTCCATATGATTAGAATAAAGATGTGTGTCTCCACCAGTCCAAACAAAATCACCGACTTCTAAATCACACTGCTGAGCTATCATGTGAACGATTAACGAATAACTGGCAATGTTAAATGGTAATCCTAAAAATACATCACATGAACGCTGGTAGAGTTGACACGATAGTTTACCTTGAGCAACATAAAACTGAAAAAAAGCATGACATGGCGCTAATGCCATCTGATCAAGTTCGCCAACATTCCATGCAGAAACGATCATTCGTCTTGAATCAGGATCATGTTTAATTTGTTCAATTACTTGAGAGATTTGATCTATCTGACGACCATCGGCGGCTCCCCAAGCACGCCATTGTTTACCATAAACTGGGCCAAGATCACCATTTTCATCCGCCCATTCATCCCATATCGTTACTTTATTATCTTTTAAATAATTAATATTGGTATCACCTTTAAGAAACCAAAGCAATTCATAGATAATTGAACGTAAATGACATTTTTTTGTTGTTACCAACGGAAAGCCATCTTGCAAATTAAATCGCATTTGATGACCAAAGATCGATAATGTACCTGTCCCTGTTCGATCTGATTTAGGTGTTCCCTCATCTAAAATTTTTTGCATTAATGCTAAATATTGTTTCATTTTGAGATAACCTTATTGTTAAATCTATATGCATATAAAAGGATCAAAATTCCACCGATAATCATTGGTAGACAGAGAATTTGCCCCATACTAATAAAATTCAAAAATAATCCTAACTGTTCATCTGGTTGTCTGAAGAACTCTATGATGAATCTGAATATTCCATAGCAAACCAAAAATAGCCCTGACACAGCACCTGTTGGACGTGGTTTACGGATAAAAAGGTTCAAGATAATAAATAAGACTATACCTTCAAATACCATTTCATAAAGTTGTGATGGGTGTCTTGGTAAAACACCATTTAATTGGCTATATAAAGAAAACCATTCGGGATGTGATTGTACAAACATAAAATCGGCATGAGTCGAAGTCGGAAATAACATACCAATTGATGAGTTAGTTACACGTCCCCAAAGTTCACCGTTGATAAAATTACCAAAACGACCAAACATCAAACCGATCGGAACTAACGGTGCAACAAAATCGGCTACTTGCATAAATGTTTTTTGGTTCTTTTTAGCAAATATAGCAATTACGCAAATTGCACCAATCAATCCACCATGGAAAGACATGCCGCCTTCCCAAACTCGAAATAAGATTGCAGGCTCATCAATAAAAGCATCAAAGTTATAAAATAATATATAGCCTAATCGTCCACCAATGAAGAGACCTAAAAATCCCCAGAAGAGTAAATTTTCAACTTGTTGCGATGTCCAATTACTATTTGGTTTGTTAGCTCGTCGCTTAGCTAAATATAAGGCGCCAAGTATGCCAAATAAATACATTGCACCGTACCAGTGTAAGGTAATAGGTCCGATTGAAAAAGCAATTGGATCAAAATTGGGGAATTGTAAAAATTGATTCATTTTTTAACACGCTGTTTATTTTTTCGTTTATGAGTAAAGAAGTTAAATCGTTTTTTCTTAGAAAGATTTGTTATAGGATCTTCTATGTCAGATTGTATAGTAAAAACAGGCAAAGAAAACTCTTTCATCGCCTTACGATATACATCACGCTTAAAAGCAATAACCTGCCTTATAGGATACCAATAACTTACCCACTTCCAATCATCAAATTCTGGCGTTGGTGAAATATTTAAGTTTATTACCGATGTATCAGAAATTAATTCTAATAAAAACCACTTCTGCTTTTGGCCGATACATACAGGCTGATTATCCCAACGAATCATTCGTTTAGGTAGTTTATACCTTAGCCAGCCATTGGTAACCGACAAAATTCTTACATCTTTGGGTTGTAATCCTACTTCTTCATTAAGTTCACGAAACATTGCTTGTTCAGGTGTTTCGTTTAGTTTTATTCCGCCCTGAGGAAATTGCCAAGAGTTTTGCCCATAACGTCGAGCCCAAAGTACTTGACCATACCTGTTACAAATAACGATTCCTACATTTGGACGGTAGCCATCATTATCAATCACTGACTACCTCAAAAATTTATTTTTTTATATAGCTGAATTGTTTCATACATACACTAATAAATAAATAGGAAAATGATATTAATCGTCTAAATCTAATATTATATGCGAGATTTTTGAGATAATTTAATAATAGTAATAATATTAATTAGCGCAAATGTAATCTCTATCGCTAAGCTTCCTAAAGAGCCTATCCATAAACTATAAATGATCCATAAAGCACTACTCAATAATATAAGTAATCGCATCTTTTGTTGTTCAAATCGAAATAGCGCAATGGTTACTAATGTCGTTCCAATAACCGAGAAATAATTAATGAATTGCTTCCAATCCGGCGTTGTAAAAAAATAAAATATCCACATCAATGCAATAAAGAAAAACATTGCTAAAAAATTCTTAGTATAAGTAGAAGTCACATTCCTAAAAATATTTACAATATTGAGTATAGCAGCAGGATAGGATTCAGGACCTAATAAATAAAAATGCAGCGTCATAATGACGTTAACAATCGTTAATTGCCATCGGAATGCATTATCATTACGTTGCAAAAAGGCACTAACACCGACAAGATAACCTAATATACCAATTAGTTGAGGAACTGTTGTGTATTTTTCAATAAAATCTGAACCAAAAAATTGATATAAAAAGTTTAAATTATCCACTGTTTACTCCTTAGACAAATGGATCTGAATAGTAAATGATTCATGAATATACTTTTACTAATTGTAGAATGCAAAAAAGCCCAGCATTGCTGCTGGGCTTTCGCTCTAATTTAAAAGTCTGGCGGCACCCTACTCTCACATGGGTAATACCC